>JAJDAB010000567.1 GCA_029262095.1 Candidatus Hydrogenedentota bacterium | reverse complement strand
ATCAATCGAGATGGACGCGGCATAATGCTTTCGTCCCTCTAACAGAGGCAATTTGAGCCCTAAGACCCTCACCGCTTTCTAACAAATCCGTGCTATGCTCCTTGAGTAAAAACGATCTACTCTAGAGTGATCGCCCCGATTACGATACCATCCCTCGTCCGTATGGGAAAAAACGAGAAGAACCGTTGAGCAATTCAAAAGTACTCGTTATAGAAGACGACTCGGACATTCGCGAGTTAGTCCGTTATAACCTCCAAAATGAGGGGTTTTCCGTACTCGAAGCCCAGTCAGGCGAGATCGGAATAGACGTATCCAGACGCGAACGACCTGATCTCATTCTGCTCGACCTTATGCTTCCTGGAATTCAAGGACTTGAGGTTTGCAAGAATTTGAAATCGGGCCGTGACACGCAGGCTACCCCGGTCATCATGGTCACGGCCAAAGGTGAAGAAGCGGATATCGTGTCGGGCCTGGAGGTCGGGGCGGACGACTACATCACGAAACCGTTCAGCCCTCGCGTTCTGATTGCTCGAGTGCGTGCTGTGCTGCGGCGATCGCGAGAGATCCCGGCCGACGATAGCGCCATATGCCGTGTCCACAACCTTGTGATCGATCCGCAACGCCACGAGGTACAGGTCGATGAACAACGGGTCGACATGACCCGTACCGAGTTTGCCGTGTTGCACTATTTGGCGCAGCGTCCAGGCTGGGTGCGCACACGATATCAGATCGTCGATGCCGTCCATGGCGAACAATATCCGGTGACTGAAAGGTCTGTGGATGTTCAGATAGTCGGACTGCGCAAGAAACTGGGGACCGCGGGCGACCTTATCGAGACGGTCCGAGGTGTTGGTTACCGCTTCAAGGATTAGGCTTATATGCGTAGACGCAGTCTAATTTGGTACCTGTTCTCAACCTACATACTGGTTATCGTCGCCTCTCTGTTAGCGGTGATGGGATACACTGCGCAGACTGTCCGGCAATTCTATCTTGAGCAGACACTATCCGATCTTGAGGCCCGCGCGGCATTGCTCAGCCAGCAGATTCAGTTAGGTCTGATTGCGGAAGCGCCAATTGCCCTCCAGGCGCTATGCGAACTCCTCGGCGATTCCGCTGACACAAGAATTACCGTCGTGCTACCTGGTGGCGAAGTGATTGCGGATTCCGAGGAATTACCAGCAACGATGGATAATCACTCCAGCCGCCCGGAAATCCGCCAGGCATTCAGCGACGAAACCGGATCGTCCATTCGGTTCAGTCAAACCCTACAAGAGCGGTTAATGTATGTGGCCGTCCCTCTCAAGACCAATAGTAATATTCAAGGCGTTCTCCGTGTCGCCATTCCGATTACGGATATCGAGGAGACAATCTGGGCCTTGATCGCCCGTATTGTGACCGCGGGAGCCTTTATAGGGTTCCTGGGCGCCGGGGTTAGTTGGTTTGTCGCTCGGCGCATTACGAATCCGCTCGCTGAACTACAGACCGGGGCGGAACGTATCGCCCAAGGCGACTTGCATCATCCGCTGCGCCCACAGCATTCGCGAGAGATCGCCGCGCTGGCCGAGGCGATGAACTCGATGACAACGGAACTGGACCGTCGCATTCAGAGCGCGGAGCGAAGCCGCAATCAACGCGAAGCCGTGTTGAAGAGCATGATCGAGGGCGTAATTGCCGTTGACGGCAATTAAAAACTGATCATGATAAACGACTCCGCAGCCGCAATTTTCAATTTGCAGCCCGATCAGGTACTTGGCCGAACGCTCTCCGAGTCCATTCGAAATTCAGCACTTCAAGAATTTGTACGCAAAGCACTTTCGAGTACAGGAGTCGTGGAGGAAGAGATCATCGTTCGCACATCCGACGAGCGCGTCTATCAGGTTCATGGATCGACTTTGGCCGACACGACCAACGATGGTCTAGGAGCGGTGATTGTCATGAATGATGTAACACGATTACGGCAACTTGAACGTATTCGGCGCGATTTTGTCTCCAACGTGTCTCACGAACTCCGCACGCCGATTACTTCCGTCAAGGGATTCGTTGAAACCCTTATCGATACCGCCCCGGAAGATCCGGAGGAGGTAAATCGATTTCTGCACATTATCGAAAAGCATGCGAATCAGTTGAGTACGTTGATTGATGACCTGCTAGTGCTTTCTCATATTGAACAAGGTGATCTCAATATTGATGAGTTGATCGAGAAAGGAGCCGTTGATCCGGTTCTGGTGGAGGCCGTGGAAGCATGTGACCACATTGCAGACGCTCGGGGAGTTAGGATGAAAATCATTGGTAATTCATCAAGCGAGCCCCGCCTAAATCCAGCATTGCTTCAACAGGCGGTCGTGAATCTGCTCGGTAACGCAATTAAGTACAGCGAGCCTGAGGGTATTGTCGAACTGACTGTTACGGATACAGATGATACAGTCACCATCTCGGTAACCGACCATGGACGCGGTATCGATCCACAGCATCTCCCCCGCTTGTTCGAGCGTTTCTACCGCGTGGACAAAGCGCGCAGCCGCGAACTCGGCGGCACGGGCCTCGGCCTCGCCATCGTTAAGCACATCGCTGAGCTGCACGGAGGACGCGTGGAAGTCCAGAGCCAGATTGGTGTTGGCAGTACATTTTCAATCTATATACCCGCCCAGTAGCCTTCCGAGGGACTGGCCCGCCGTAATATTAGGACTCGCGACACGACTCGCCGCACAGTTTCCCAAAAATTGACCCAATCCTAACAATGCACTAACGATTGAATCGTAGGCTCCTTACGGGTTCGATTGGGACCACAAAAAGGAACCGAATTCAATGAAATCTTCACTGAATATCCAGAGACTCGCATTAGCGAGTCTCCTGATCGGGGTTGTGCTGTCACCCGTTTCGCTGGGTGAAAGCTCGGGCGCCTTGCCAGCCTATTCGAGAGTCGATGGCGTTAGCGGAAATCTAGACTCCATCGGTTCTGACACCTTGAACAATTTGATGACATTTTGGGGAGAAGCGTTCCGTAAACACTATCCGAGTGTCAATATTCAGATCGAGGGCAAAGGATCTAGTACCGCCCCGCCTGCACTAATATCGGGAACCGCACAACTGGGACCCATGTCGCGAAAAATGAAGTCCGAGGAGATCGACAAGTTCATTTCCAAGTACGGCTACGAACCGACCGCAATTGGTGTTGCACTTGACTCGCTCGCGATTTACGTTCACAAGGACAATCCCATCGAGTCGATGTCACTTCAACAGGTCGATGCTGTATTTTCGCGCACCCGCAAAGGCGGTAATAACACGGATATCAACAAGTGGAGTGATCTCGGTGTCAAGGGTTCTGTCGCTAATCTGCCCATGAGCCTCTACGGTCGTAATTCAGCTTCCGGAACGTATGCGTTCTTCAAATCGAACGCACTCTTCAAGGGCGACTACAAAGACACTGTCAAGGAGCAACCGGGATCTGCAAGCGTTGTTATGGGCGTCACTGGTGACAAAGCTGGTATCGGATACTCCGGAATTGGATACAAGACATCCGGTGTAAAAGCAATCGCACTTTCGAAGACCGCAGATGGGACCGCCTACGAGCCAACTTACGAAAATGTTCTTCGCGGCGACTATCCGCTAGGCCGCATGCTTTATGTGTACGTGGCCAAGAAGCCGGGACAACCGATCAATCCAATGATTCGCGAATTCCTCACGCTCGCGCTTTCGGAAGAAGGACAGGGAATTGTGGAAAAAGATGGTTACCTTCCGCTACCAGCGGATATCGCGGCGAAGCAACTGGCGCTCTCAGAAAAGTAGATTATTTCTCACTTGTGACCCTGGTAAATTCGACTGCTTTTTCCGCGCATCGGGTAGGGCAGTCTTTCGTTATTTTTATTCAAAGCGCCAAATACTGAGGCGATGATGGACATCAAGACCAACCCACGGACCCTACGTTGGGCCAAACGCCGCGACAAAGCTGCCCGCTGGGTCATCACAATCGGCGGCGTTCTGATCATCGGCGCGGTCGTGTTGATGTTGTTACTGATCCTCAACGTTTCGATACCGCTCTTTCAGCAACCGTCTTCTAACCTTCTCAAACGATTGTCGGTCGATTCCGATGCCTTGGGACATATCTTTGCGATCGGAATCGACGACTACAAGGAAGTCGTGTATGCAATCCACGAACCGAACGACGTTACTTTTTTTGATGTCCAGAGTGGAGAAATTCTAGAACGTATGACGCTCGACGGACAAGCATCAAAACAAGGAATCCATGTTACCGCGATCGACCATTGGTCCGATCACCGGTACGCGATGTTTTGGTCAGACCGCGGCGCTTCTGCGGTTGAGATTCGTTTCATCCCTCAATTCGATTCGTCGGGATCGCGAACGATTAATTTCGAAGTCACTTCTATACTGGAGATGCGGGACGCCAATGTCTCAAACCCCGGGATTGCCCGCATGCGGGCGGACGCGGGTGGTGCAACACTGGCATTCGTTGGCGATGACAGTATGGTTCAGGTGGTTAAGTCCACGGCCACTGAAGATTTGTTTGGCGAAGTATCCACCAAGAACGAGCATGCTTCGCTTCCCACGCCCCTCCCGGGTGTTATCACACTGCTGGAGCTGGACGATCCTGGAATTACACTTTATGCCGGTACCGATGAAGGTTACTTGGGCCGCTGGGATCTCAGCGGCCCTGCTCCTTTTGTACTGACGGATTCACTGAAAGCCTCTGAGACGGGCAGTCCAATCACCGCGTTGCAAACGGTGTTCGGCGGTGTTTCGATTGCAATCGGCACCGCGAATGGTGACTTTGCAACGTGGTTCCCCGTTACATCTGAATCCAGCGATGGGAAACGCTTACAAAAGATCCACCGACTGCCATCCCACACCGCGTCGGTCGTCGACGTTGTTCCGTCGCTGCGCGACAAATCGCTAATCACGCGAGACAGCGACGGTAACGTCCGCATCGCACACATGACGACCGAACGCGAACTCCTAAGTCTCCCGACCGAAAAACTTCTTGAATCGCACGCGATTTCGGCAAAGGGCGATGGCCTGATTCTATACCAGAAGGGAGCGATAACGATCTGGGACCTGCACAAACCGCATCCCGAAGCTAGCTTCTCTACGCTCTTTAAGAAGGTTTGGTATGAAGGATACGACAAACCAGAATTCGTTTGGCAGTCTTCCGCATCCTCAGATGACTACGAACCAAAGTTGAGCCTAATTCCGCTGATGTTCGGTAGTTTCAAAGGCACGTTGTACGCCATGGTGTTTGCGGTGCCGCTTGCCCTTCTCGCGGCACTCTACACGAGCCAGTTTCTGCGCCCCGAGATCGCGGGTGTCGTCAAACCCGCAGTCGAAATCATGGCCTCTGTTCCGTCGGTCGTAATTGGATTCTTAATCGCTCTCTGGCTGGCTCCACTGGTCGAAGGATACATCGTCGAGTTCTTCCTCTCCATCATTCTAATTCCCGTCGTCTTTGTGGTTTTCATCATGATCTGGAGACTATTCGATGGCAGTCACCTCCACCGAAAGGTCGAACGCGGGCTTGAGTTCATTGCAGTTGTACCGGTTCTACTCGGATCGGGGTTCATCGCCTATCTCTTGGCACCGACGGTGGAACAAGCACTGTTTGGTGGCGACCTGAAAATCTGGCTGTATGAATCGGTGGGTGAGCGCTACGACCAGCGCAACGCGATCGTTATCGCATTCGGCCTAGGTTTCGCGGCGATCCCAATTATCTTCACGATGGCGGAAGACGCTCTCTCAAGCCTCCCGCAGAGTCTAAAAGCCGCTTCGCTCGCACTCGGCGCCAGTCGATGGCAAACCGCTTGGCGTGTCGTTCTTCCATCTGCTAGTCCAGGCATCTTCGCAGCGGTAATCATCGGATTCGGCCGCGTTATTGGCGAGACCATGATCGTACTTATGGCGACGGGTAATACGCCCATTATCGATTGGAGTCCGTTCAACGGCATGCGAACACTTTCTGCAAATATCGCCGTCGAAATTCCGGAAGCTCCGGTCAACGGTACGCTCTATCGAGTCCTATTTCTCTCGGCCGCGATCCTGTTCATGCTTACGTTTGTTCTCAATACGGCGGCGGAAGTTATTCGGCAACGACTGAGGAAGAAGTATGGACAATTCCAATAAACAGGTCGTATCGAGCAACTTCGTGGGCCGGGGTGAGCCACAAGTGTGGGCAACAGGCACCGCATTGTCGATTATCCTCCTTATCGCTGTTGTCTTGATTCTCGTCGTAGCCTTGAATGGCTTAGGTTACTTCTGGCCGTCTAACCTTGCCCAGTTTAACCTGGCGGATGGTTCATCCGTGATTGGGGAAATTCATGGTGAAGAGGTCGCGAAGCGCAGCGGAACTGATCGCGTTCAACTTAAAATCGGTAATCGCGATCTATACGGGCTCGACTTTCGATGGTTTGATCGGAGCGACATCGAGGAAACTTCGTTTCCGGAAAACGCTATCGCGCTCGAGCGAATCGAGTACGGCAATTTCTATGGCTTCTTGAAACACACCGACGCGCCCGGAGTTGAACTAGACCAAGACGATACCAGGGACGCGTTTGAACTTGCGTGGAAGGACATCAAAGACCAACAAGAAACGCTAGCAGCAATGGATGGCGAGATACGCCATATTAACTACGAATTGAAACGGGCCCGTTCCAAACGGCACAAACGCGAATACGCCGAAGGAATCACTACGCGCACGGAGAATCCTCAGAGCCCAGACGAGATTGACGCCAAAGCCCGCTTGGACGCAGTGGCGTCAGAAAAGGATGAAACAGTTGCGCGACTAGCCGTGAATGTTGCCGTTTTCACGGACGCCGCAGGCACCGAGAAAGAGATTCGCCTTATGGATATTGAGCGTGTCACGCGTCCCAATGCCATGAGTATTTCGGAGAAGGTTTTCCACTACCTCGATAAGCTCGTCGAACTATTTTTGGGCGAACCGAGGGAATCCAATACAGAGGGCGGCTTGTTTCCCGCAATTTTCGGTACGGTCATGCTCGTGTTTCTTATGAGCCTATTCTCGTTTCCATTCGGCATCATCGCCGGTGTTTACCTACGTGAGTACGCCAAGCAGGGCATCCTTGTTCGCACGGTTCGCATTGCCGTCAACAACCTGGCGGGAGTCCCGTCCATTGTCTATGGCATCTTTGGCCTTGGCTTCTTCATCTATGGCATCGGCGGCGCAATCGACCGCGTATTCTTTACAGAACAGTTGCCTACACCAACGTTCGGCTCCGGGGGGATTCTTTGGGCAAGCCTTACCCTCGGACTGCTCACGGTTCCAGTCGTTATCGTCGCGACAGAGGAAGCCCTTGGCACAATTCCGCAGGGCATACGTGAAGGTTCTTTGTCGCTCGGTGCCACAAAATTCCAGACTTTGGTCCGCGTCTTGCTCCCGATGGCCTCTCCAGGAATTTTGACGGGCTTCATATTGGCCATGGCCAGGGCAGCCGGGGAAGTCGCGCCCCTCATGATCACGGGTGTGGTCAAGCTCGCACCGTCTCTGCCGATCGATGGACAGTTTCCATATATTCATGCCGAACGAAAGTTTATGCATTTGGGATTCCACATCTATGACGTCGGTTTCCAATCGCCGAATGTCGAAGCCGCGAAGCCCATGGTATTTGTTACAGCGCTGCTGCTGGTGTTGCTCGTTCTCGTAATGAGCAGCGTTGCGATCTTCATGCGCAATCGCATGAAGAAACGATTCTCAGTCAGCGATTTTTAATTGGGGAATAATCATGTTATCGATGACACAGTTTGCCAAAGAAGAATCCGACGATTTTGCTGCAATCGGACAAAATCCGCCTGATGACTCACACCTAGCGACCTCCGCTTCCGCTCCTCCCCGAGAGGGTTACGCGACCGGGAACGATGCTCAGCGTCCTGTAATTCGGGCTAGCAACGTAGACTTCTTCTATGGTAATGCTCAGGCGCTTTTCGACGTAAGTATGGATGTTCCCCGCAATCGGGTCGTCGCACTCATCGGCCCATCCGGATGCGGCAAATCCACTTTTCTGAGATGCCTGAACCGAATGACCGATCTCATCGATGGAGTGCGGGTAAACGGAAGCATCCAGTTGGATGGGGAGGAGATTAATCGGCCAGATCTGGACGTTATTGAACTCCGGCGAAGAGTGGGCATGATTTTTCAACGTTACAATCCATTCCCAAAATCGATCTTTGAGAATGTCGTTTATGGCCTGCGGATTTCCGGCGTTCGTGATCGCCGGGCACTTGAAGAAGCGTGCGAAAGAAGCCTACGCGGTGCGGCGCTCTGGGACGAAGTCAAGGACCGGCTAAAAGAATCGGCTTTCGAACTTTCTGGCGGTCAACAACAGCGGCTGTGCATCGCACGCGCCACGGCCGTCAATCCGGAAGTGGTCCTCATGGACGAACCATGTTCCGCGCTCGATCCGCGCTCGACCGCTCGCATAGAAAAGCTCATCGGCGAATTGCGTAACAAATATACCATCGTTATCGTGACGCACAACATGCAGCAAGCTTCCCGCGTTTCCGATTTTACCGGATTTCTATACGAAGGTCGTTTAGTCGAGTTTGGTGTTACGCAAACACTGTTTACGAAACCAATCGAGAAAGAAACAGAAGACTACATCACCGGAAGGTTCGGCTAGGGGCACCTATGGCAATGCACTTGCTCCATGCAATCGAGGAACTAAAAAAGAAAGTGCTCGCGTTGAGCACGTTAGTCGAGGAGCGTGTGGCCGACGCTACGCGCGCGTTGGAACTACGCGACAGCGAGCTGGCTACGCAGGTGATCGAGGGCGATACGAAGATTGACAACATTGAGGTCGACGTTGAGGAAGAATGTCTAAAGATTCTGGCGCTTCACCAGCCCGTCGCGAGTGATCTTCGATTCATCGTCGCTGCGTTAAAGATAAACAACGACTTAGAACGAGTTGGCGACCTTGCCGTAAACATTGCCGAACGGACGCAGTTCATTGCCAGTCAGCCGCCCGCCAATGTGGCGCTCGACTTTTCAACGATGGCCACCAAGGCCCGAACGATGCTCAAACGCAGCCTCGACGCACTCGTAGAGAACGATGTGCATATCGCGCGAGAGGTGCGCACATCGGACGATGAAGTTGACGCCATGAATCGAGAGATGTACCGGGCAGTCCAATCCGCACTCGAAACGCAAACCGACAACGTACAACTATTGATCCATCTGCTCAATGTGTCAAGACACCTTGAACGCGTCGCCGACCTCGCCACAAACATTGCGGAAGACGTCATCTACATGATCGAAGGCGAAATCGTCCGTCATAAGACTGAGAAGTATCTGTAGGTCCGAGTTGGACTGCGCGTCCCGAGAATTCATCCGCGTTCGTTTTCTCGCTCATGCTGCTTTCCGTTCATAGTGATAGTGAACGCCGCCGAGATGCGGAACGGCAACAACATTTGTGCCTCGCAATTTCTAGATCGGATAGTGTTCATGCGGCTTCGCTCCATTCATATCGATGATGAAGTCCGTCGACACGCGGCACCTCGATCAGCTTCCTCTCTGGAAAAGCCCGATTCGAAACAGGTCGTTCTGTTCGTGTTTCCTTGTCGACACCCAGATGAGTTCGGTCTTCGTTATAGTAGTCGAAATAATCGCGAAGTACTCGCCGTCGATGACTTTCGCCAAAGACGATGACGTGGTCGGTACATTCTCGGCGGATACTCCCGTTGAGCCGCTCGACGCACGCATTCTGCCAGGGACTTCCAGACCTATGAAGGCCCTCGTATGCCAGCATACACCGATGTCTAGCCGCACAATCAGAAGAGCTTCTCGCCATCCTGTCCAGATGCGAGACATTACTACCCAGAACAGACGATCTCGCTCTCTCAACTTTGGGCTCTTCTGGTGTCTCTAAATGCACGAGGAGGGGCTGTTCGCGAAGGGCAAGATTCTCAGCCGCCAAGCACGCGACGATGTTGAGCTTTCGCAAGAGATATTCACAGCGATTCTTGATGACTTTGAACATCATTGAAGCTTACGCGCCGAAGACTTTAACTTCAATGGCAGCAACGCGTACGAATAAATGCGAGCGACAAGCACAGAATGTGGCACACTCTTGCGTTTTCGCTCCATGTTGGAAAACAAAAAAGGACTTACGCGTTGCGTAAGTCCTTGCGTATCAATGGTAGCGGGGGCGGGCTTCGATTTGACTAAATCAGTGAAGACTACGGAATTGCAATATCGGTAAGTTAGGGGATACTTAATCCCGGATATGGAGTGGCCGACGTTATCTCCTATGGCCTTTTGGCAGTCTCGCCTTTGGTCCCTCCCCGGTATCCCGTCTGATAATGTTCATTATATGATACTGGTACTACAGATCTTAACCATCGGTCGATACCTGCTCGCCTTGACCGGCACACGAATTTTGGGGGTTTGATTCGTATAGTGCATCCATGGTATTCCGCTTAATGTCAGCAATGTTGATATTCTATATCGGATAGGAGCACCATCGAAATCATAGATGGAGCACGATGACCAATATCGTTGTCCTCATCTATGAATATATGCGGGACAATTCAGCGCACCGATTCTTCGTGATAGCGTCAAACGGCAATGGGACAAGACACGGGAGGCGATCATGCGTCCAGTCAATACGGGAAACGGGGCCGGATACAATCCGCGGGATACACTCAGTTTCAAATCCACTGCGTCCGACAACCTAAAACTTCTCGGTTACTGTCCGATAGATAATACAAAAGGCAAATTCAGTCTGACGGACTGTCTTGCCGCCTGGTTGCGGTACCGCCAGACCGAGTTAGAGAGGATACACAGTAAAAAGAAAACGAAAAGTGCTACATGGACGGCGTTAGTACAAGTCAAGAACGCGATCGAGAACCAAGTCGGCACGATCTACAAGACAGCGGCGGTGCCGTTGTCCGAGCAGTTGGGAACGTTCTGTTCCTACTGTGGGCAGCCGCTTTATACCTCCGTTGAGGTGGAGCACGTATTGCCCAAGGCCAACTACCCGACGTTTTCGACTAGCTGGAAGAACTTCGTGTTAGCGTGCGGCCCGTGCAATGGGAAAAAGGGGAAATCTGACAAGCCATCGCGATCGGAGGCTATTCTGTGGACAAACAAAACGAATCCGACCGAAGGAGAGCTTTACACTGCAATACGCGCCCACTACTCATGGCCGGATACGCAACCGATGGCCTATCGTTGGATGCCCGTTCGACTTGGCTGGGTTAAAAATGGTTCATGGATTGAATTCAGCGCTTCGGAATCAGTCAATTTGAACAATATAATTCTCTCGACATCTTTATCAACGCGCAAAGTGATTGCCCAGGTTTACATTAACAACATTCCAAAACAAGGCGAAGTACAGGCTCAGGTCGTGTACGATAAAAGCAAGCCTACTGCGTTCGCAATGAAGGGGATGGTGAATCTCAACCTCATCGGTAATACGGCCAATACCTACGATCGGCGGATGATGAATCGCACGGTCGCCTGGTTCCACATATTGGGTCTAATTAAAGTGTTCAGCCAAGTGAAAATGAACGCGCAAACCTGGCAAACGCTACTCCTGATGGCGCGCGTCACAGGTTTTTACTCCACTTGGGTAAGCGTGTTGAATTTATCCAACCTGAAATTTGACCAGACGAAATGGGTCGACAAATTTGTTAGTGATAGCGCGAGCTTTAAGAATCCGGATTTTTTCCCAAACACCGTCACGACGGACGTCCCATGAGGCCGCTCGTTGTCACCGCGATGTCGCGCGACGAACTGGGCGCCGGGACCGCCGACAACCTCCTGTTGGATGCTTATGGCCCATACTGCGCGATATGTGAACGGCCCACCCACGCGGAAACCTTCGCGTGGGATCCTCATGAGGGAACCGCGGTTACGGGCAATACCGACCCCGCTACATGGCAACGGTTACTGTCATTGTGCCGGAATTGTTGTGAGTCGGCGAATGCCTCGGACGCTGACCCGTCTACGCTGCTCTTGCCAAACCGTGAGCCATCGTTCGCCTTCAGCTCCGCATCGCCATTCGCCTACGAATCGAAACCCGTCAAAGTCGTGTACCACGACAAAGAAGGTAATCAGACCGGTAGAGCGAAGACCGAGGAACGCGTGCTGGTGCGGGGACGCACCGACGCGGCGCGCGCGACCATCGACTTTTTCCAACTCAATACCGCCCATCACCGTAAGAGGGCCAAGCGTCTCGAAGTGCCCCTAGACGAATACTTGAGCGCGGCAGATCAGCGTTTAGACCAACGTACGGACGCATGGCAGCAGGCGACGAAAGTTGTTGATATGCTGATTGAAGCCGGGGAGTCGGCGCCTGC
>JAJDAB010000566.1 GCA_029262095.1 Candidatus Hydrogenedentota bacterium | reverse complement strand
GGCGGAGACGGGCGCGGCGCAATTGCTCAAACGGCTCCTCGGAGTTCCCGTGCCAGCGGTGCCGATCAAAGTCGACAAAGCTATCGAGTGGATCGAAGAACGCCAGTCGTTTGCGCTGTCCGCCGAACAGCGCGACGCCGTTCGACTAGGGTTCACGGCGAAAGTGTTGGTGATTACCGGCGGGCCGGGGACGGGGAAAACAACAGTGTTGAATGGGCTCCTCGATGTGTTGGAGGCTAAGGGCGTCGATGCCGCGCTCGCTGCGCCTACAGGTCGAGCGGCCAAGCGCATGACGGAGGCGACCGGCAGGCCGGCGCTCACGCTGCACCGTCTTCTCGAATTCAGTCCGAAGCAAGGCGGCTTTACGCGACATGAAGGCAACCCGGTAGATTCCGATCTGATCGTTGTCGACGAAAGTTCGATGATCGATATTGGGCTCATGCACGCGTTGGTTCGTGCAGTACCGCCGCATGCGCGACTGATCCTCGTGGGCGATGTTGATCAGTTGCCTTCGGTCGGTCCGGGGAATGTGTTGATGGATATTCTGGCGAGCCAGGCGGTGCCGGCGGTGTGGCTTAAGACGGTATTTCGTCAAGCGGAACAGAGCGGCATTATCAAGAATGCACACGCCATCAACCACGGCGAAGAACCGCATTACAACACGACGGATTTCTTTTTCGTCGATCGCGATGACGGCATCAAAGCGCGCGAAGCCATCGTGGAAATGGTGGCGCATCGCATTCCTAAGAAATTTGGCCTTAATCCGATGCGCGATGTGCAAGTACTCGCGCCGATGCACCGCGGCGATGCGGGAGTCGCGGCGCTAAACGAAGCATTGCAGGCGGCATTGAACCCCAATGGTAAACCCGTACCGCGCAGGCCGTTCGGCACTGGCGACAAGGTAATGCAAATGCGCAACGATTACGAAAAGGATGTCTACAACGGCGACATCGGCATCATCGCATCAGTGGACGAAGGGACAAAAGAGGCAATTGTGCGGTTCGACAATCGTGAAGTGAGCTACGCGTTCGACGATACCGATTCACTCGCGCTGGCGTATGCATCGACGGTACACAAAGCGCAGGGCAGCGAGTACACCGCGATTGTAATGGCGCTCATGCCTCAGCATTACATGATGTTGCAACGGAACGTCTTCTACACCGCCATCACCCGCGCACGCAAACTCGTCGTGCTCGTCGGCGACCCCAAAGCAGTGCGGATGGCGATCCGAAACACGGACGGCGCGCGCCGCTATTCAGGACTGGCGGATCGGCTGCGGAATGCTGCGCAATGAGTGCTCAGCGTGAAGCGTCTGTTCTGGTAAGCTGCGGTTGTGAATCGCCAGTTAGCGAAACAATATTTCGATCGCGCGGAGGCGTCCCTAGAAGCGGGTAATCCCGATGAAGCGCTTGCACTTCTAAACCAACTGGATGCCGCGTTTCCCAATACGAAGAATATTGGCGTCGCCCGCGCGAGAACCTATGCCGCAATGGGCAAGATTCCGGAAGCCGTTAAGTTGTGCGACGAATTGGTGGATCGACACCAGTCCCGTCGTGCCAGTGAGCTAAAGCAACAATTGATCCTCGGGGTATTCGAGCCCGCCGCAGTTCAACGTGCAGCAACCGCTGGGGCAACACCGTCTCGAGGAAAAGCGATCATTGCACTGAAGTGGGTACTGGCGATGTGTCTAGTCGCTTCGATAGCATGGTCGGCGAAACGCTTACTTGGAGAATTTCAGGCGGAATCCGAAACTGCGGACCTAGCCACAGCACAGTCGGCATCTATCCCGCAGCCGCCAGCTGCACCCAAGCCAGGAGTCAATCATCCGCCATTTACCTGGCAACGTGACGACACCGGAGTCCCAGTATGGAAGTCAGGAATTTTCCGCCGTGTACCGTGTACTACCGATCCAAGCCGTTCGATCAATGTGTACTTGCCGTTGGCCTACGATGAGAAGCTGGATCAAACGTTTCCGGGTGTCTTAATTTCCATGCCGGGTGGGAATCCTGATTTTCTGGAGTTGGAAGCATGGGCCGAACGCCAGGAAGTGATTCTCATCGGACTCAACACCAGCCGGAACGGACCCTCTTCTAACAACGCGGACGCACAGGACGCGGCGTTCGCGACCATCACACCGTCGTTGCGCGTCAACCAGGAAATGGGGTTCGCGATCGGAATGAGCGGCGGCGCGATGGCGTCGTGGTTGGTGGCGTCGCGCTATCCCCAGAACTTCAGAGGCGTCGTGATGATGGGGCAAGGTGGACACGAATCGTACATGTTGGCTCCACACATCCGGGTAGCCTATATTCGCGGCGAGGACGAACCCAACAACTGGTATATCCCGCGCGTAATCACCAAGCTCAAAGCGAATGGAAACCTTGTGCGCGACCAAATCGTCCCCGGCGCGCACGTTCCGGGTCCGGTGAGCGTCCGCGTGGAGATGTTGAACTGGATGGTCCACGCAGCACGGCGCGATTTTGGCTTGCCGCAACCGTCGCGCTAGCGTTTCCCGACTTGACGCCGGTGCAGAATCACGATGCGCCGGGCGTGGAGGATGCATGCCATCCCGACGCAAAAGATCATCAGCGTTAACACGCCCGGCAAGTACGACAATCCGGCGGGCTGAAACCGGCCTGGTTTTTCGGGATCGGCGACCAGATCCACATCGAAGGGGTGATCCGCGGTCTCCTGCAATCCGAATCCGCCGCGATAGGTGCGTGCATGGATGCCATCTTCCGCCTCGTATCGCAGCCGGAATGCGCCGTCGTCCGTGGGTTCGGCGGATCCGGATACGCGTTCGCCCTGGAAATCCAGCCCGATGTGTTGGCCGAGTTCGAAGTAGCGGGCGACAAAGATGGACACCGTCACCAGGAGCACGCCGACCAACGCGAATGCCATCATGCGTGCTCGTACCACTTGTTCAAACGTTGCTTCCGATTTATTTGAAGTCATCTCGCCGTTCTGGTTGCGGTTGATACGAGTGTATTCGTATTCTTCGTAGATTCCAATGAGCGAAATTCTCCTCGAAATGCGCGGCATGATCAAACGCTATCCCGGCGTTGTGGCGGTAGACGGTGCGCAACTGACACTGAATCGCGGTGAGGTTCACTGTTTGATCGGCGAAAACGGCGCTGGCAAATCCACGCTGATGAAAATTCTGGCGGGCGCGATTGTGCCGGACGAGGGCGAAATTCGAATCGCCGGTGATGCTGTGACGATTGAGTCGCCGAATCACGCGCAACAGCTTGGGATTAGCATGATCTATCAGGAGTTCAACCTAACTCCGTTCCTGAGTATCGCGGAAAACATCTTCCTTGGGCGCGAACCGTGCTACGGGCGAACCCCGATTATTGATTGGCCGACACTGTACTCGGATGCATCGGCGATCTTGAATCGAATACGCGTAGACCTCGACGTTCGCAAACCGGTTTATCAATGTAGCATTGCTGAACAACAGATGGTTGAAATTGCGAAGGCGTTGGCGTTTAACGCGCGTATCATCGTAATGGACGAGCCTTCCGCAACCTTGACCGACCACGAACTGGATGCGCTGTTCACGCTGATCCGCAATCTTACGGAGCAAGACATCGGCGTCATCTACATTTCGCACCGGCTCGAAGAGATTTTCACACTCGGCGATCGCGTCACCGTCATGCGCGACGGCGCATACATCGGGACGGACGCCGTCGCCGATGTAACCCGCGATTCGATCATCAAGATGATGGTTGGCCGTGAACTGAAAGACGAATTTCCGAAGGAGACATTCGACCGCGGGGACGAGCGACTTCGCGTGGATGGCCTTGGACGCGATGGCGTATTCAAAGACGTTTCGTTCACGGTCCACACCGGAGAGATCGTCGGCCTTACGGGACTCGTCGGCGCGGGGCGAACCGAAGTCGCTCGTGCGATTTTTGGTGCGGATGAATTGGACGCGGGGCAGATTTATTTGGACGGCGAGGCGATTCGCATCCGATCCCCTCGGGAAGCGATTCGCCACGGAATCGGCTTATTGACCGAAGACCGTAAGAATCAGGGGTTGGTCCTCGGCATGTCGGTTCGCGAGAACACAACGCTTGCCAACCTGAAAGCGCTGGTGCGTGGAGGCTTGGTGCGGCAACGCGAAGAGCGGAGCGTGACGGCAAAGTACGTGGACGAACTCAGAATTAAGACGCCCGGCATCGAGCAAACGGTTCAAAATCTTAGCGGCGGCAATCAACAAAAAGTCGTGCTCGCGAAATGGCTGTTCACCCATTCAAACGTACTCATCTTCGATGAACCGACGCGCGGTATCGATGTCGGCGCAAAAGTAGAGATTTACAAACTGATGAACGAACTCGTTCGCCGTGGCGTCGCCGTACTGATCATCTCCAGTGAGCTGCCGGAAGTCATCGGCATGTGCGACCGCATCCTCGTGATGCACGCCGGTCGCATTGCAGGTGAGCTGTCGCGAGAAGAAGCCACGCAGGAACGCATCATGCACCTCGCCACAGGCGACAGCCTAGCGGCGGTATAAGCTGTAACCTTTGGCGTTTTTCCCCATCTGCTGCCCAATATAGTCGCGCTGTCATGACCCAAACAAAGGACTATTCACTCATGGATCGCAAGACATTCAAACAAATTTGCCGTGACCGCGCGATGTCGTGGGGAACGGTCATCACGGAGTACATGGACCCTCAAATCGTTCGGGCGATCGCGCGCGCGGGGTTTGATTGGATTTGGGTGGACAACGAGCATGCGTATCACTCGGATGACAAACTATACGAAGTGATTCGGACCGCGGAAGACGTCGGTGTGATTACGTTGATCCGCGTGCGACAGAGCGATTACGCGAATATCGCTCACATGTTGGACATGGCGCCCAGCGGCATTATCGTTCCACGAGTCGAGTCGCCTGAACAGATGCGACAGATAGTTGATGCGGCTAAGTATCCGCCCGTCGGCCAGCGAGGATTTGGTATGCGCCCGTCGCTGTTCGGCAAGAATGAGATGACGATGGGCGAATGCATTGATGACCAGCAGAACAATCGGCTGCTCGTCGTCCAACTCGAAACGCCGACAGCAATCCGGAATATCGATTCGATTGTGGATGCCGCGGACGGGCAGGTCGATGCACTGTTCTACGGCCCCGCTGATTTTCAAATGGCGGTTGGCAAACCCGACAACGCATTTGGCGAGGAAGTGCTCGAAGGTGCGCAACGGCTCGTCGAATTCTCGAAACGCCACAACCTTTCCAACGGCTTGCCCACGACATCTATCGAAGTCGCCCAACGATGGAAAGACGTCGGTTTCAATCTGCTCACGTACCTCAACGACGACCAAATTGTCTCGAATGGATTCGCGGAAGGGCGTAAGGCAGTCGAGGAACTTTCGTAGTGAAAACCGCCAAGACGCCAAGAAAAGAATTGACTAGGAACATATCACGCTACGAATGTCGGAGAACGACGTGGCAATGACGGGTTTGCGATTTACTTGAATTTGCTCTAATAGACCAACTTGAAAGTTTTTGGTTAGTGAGCGCAAGAATTCTTGCGCCATATCTTGTCGGTCATTCTTTTGTCTTCTTGGCGTCTTGGCGGTTCAATAATTCTCGCAATTCCCGCGCCGCAGCCTCCACATCGTCGGCTGCAGTTACGGCGGTCACGACCGCAGCGTGCCGTGCGCCACGCGAAACGAGTTCGCCGATGTTGTGCGGTTTGATCCCGCCCATCGTGGTCCACGGGATGGAGAGTTGAGGCGCTATCGTTTCGAGGGCTTCAGGACCGAGCGGATCGAACCCAGTCTCTTTTGTTTGTGTGGCGAAGATCGGGCCTATGTTGACGTAGTCGGTGCCATCGGATTGGGCGCGCACGGCTTCTTCCAGGTTGTGCGTGGAAGCGCCGATGATGAGATCTGGTGCCAGGCGGCGTGCAATCGCGATGGGCAAATCGTCCTGGCCAAGGTGGACACCGTCCGCACCGACTTTTAACGCGACATCGACGTGATCATCGATGATGAGCAGCGCGCCTGCACTCGCCGTGCGCTCACGAAATGCGCGCGCCCGTTCGAGCAGTGCATCGTCATCCCAATCTTTTTCTCTGAACTGGATGAGCGTGACGCCTGCGGCTAGAACGCTGTCCAGCACGTCAAGTGCAGATCGGCCAGCGCAAAACGCTTCGGTGATGACGACGTATAGGTCGGCCTGGTTGAATCGTGCGAGCCGTTCAGTTTTGGTCATCAACCGCCGCCGACAAACCGAACGATTTCGAGCGTATCGCCATCTGCGAGCGCAGTTTCACCGAAATTAGCTCGTTCCAGGATGTCGGCGTTACGCTCTACGACCGTCACCTCCGGGCGGAACCCGAGTGCTTCAAGTAGTCCAAGAACGGTTGCGCCGTCCGCTACGTCTCGTAGTTCTCCATTTATCGTGAGTTTCATCGGGCTGCGTTTTGTCCTTACTTAACCTCCCCTTTTAGGGGGAAGGATTTGTTGAATCGAACGCGCGATCGAAGTCTTTCCAGACGGGTTCGTATCCGGCTTTTTGAATGACGTCGCCAATTTCCGCCGGGGAACGATTGTCTTCGATCGCGAACTGTTCGAGCGTTTCTTCTCCGTAAAGGCCGTAACCGCCCGGCCGGGTTGATGAACCGGCGCTCATGTTGGTGACGCCGAGCGGGATAAGTCTATCGCGAAATGCCGGTCGTTCGCGGGTGGACACGTTGAATCCTGCTTCGGGCAGGACGAGTCTTGTCGCGAGCATGAGCTGCACAAGATGTTTGTCCGAGACCGGTTGTGCGATGGGATAGCGTTCGGGCGCGTGCAGAATGCGTGGAAACGAAACGGCAATCGAACTCTGCCAGCACGTTTTCTGAAGGTGATGGGCATGTAACGCCGCCCAAAAACCATCGATGCGCCAGTCAAACAAACCCAATAACGCGCCGACGCTCAACCGGCGTGTACCTGCCCGGCCTGCACGCTCAATGGCGTTTAGGCGATAATCGTAATCCGCCTTTTCGCCGAGCAAATGCACGTCCGCATACGTCGCGCGATCATACGTTTCCATGTACAACGTCACGCCTTCCAGGCCCAGCGATGTCATACGCGCGTAGTCGGTTTCATCAAGCGAATACACTTCGATGGAGACCGACGGAAAATATTCGAGCGCAATCTCGACGCCGCGAACAATATAGTCGACTGGCACGGCTTTCGGCGCTTCGCCCGTGAGTAGCAAAACGTTTTGAAAACCCATCCCCGAGAGCGTCGCGCACTCGCACCGGATTTCGTCTTCCGTTAGTGTGATTCGTTTCTCTTTGTTCCCGGACCGAACCGCGTATCCGCAATACGTACAATCCGCGCCGCACACATTCGATAAGTAGAGCGGCACATACATTCCGATGGTGCGACCGAAATGCCAACGCGTCAGCCGTTGCGCCTCGACCGCCATCGGCTCGAGATACCGCTCCGCCGCAGGCGATAGCAACACCAGCATATCGTCGATGGTATGGTCCTGATTGGCAAGCACGGCCTCGACATCGGAGTTTGTTGCGGATTCGATACGATCGCGAATCGTTTCCGCAGGCCATTTATTGAGTTCGGATTGCATAGGATGTCTATCTTACCGGCAAGTCCGCTGTATTGAAATAAGTGCTGGAGTCATTTGCGCTCCGGGGGGCGGCTGAGGGAATTGAACAGCTTACACGCGTTTTACGCGTGCGCCGTCCGGCGTATCCTCGATGACCCAGCCTTCGGTAGCGAGTTCGTCGCGAATGGCGTCGGACCGCGCGAAGTCCTTGCTGCGGCGTGCTTGCTGGCGTTCGTTGACCAGCGCGGTGATTGCTTCAGGTACGTCATCCGTATCGGCGCGCGGAAACAGCCCGACGACGCTGTCCAGCGTATCAAGTAATTGTTGTGCGCTATCGGCGCCGGCTTCGCTCAGGTCTTCATCATCCATGAGGCGATTGCCATCGCGGATGAGGTCGAACACCGCTGCGAGCGCACCGGAAACGTTAAGGTCATCATCGAGAGACGCCGCGAATTCCGTCTCACATTTTGTGCACGCTTCTTCGAAGTCGTCGCCACCGCCCATGACTTCGCCGAGTCGAATTCGGAAATCGCGGATGCGCCGCAAGGCTTCCTTACCGGCTTCGATCGTCTCAATCGAAAAGTTACTCGGTTGCCGGTAATGCGTCGCGCGCAACGCATACCGAATAGCGAGAGGGTCCTGTCCCTCCGCGATCATATCGCGCAAGTTAATCTGGTTACCGAGCGACTTGGAGATTTTCTTGCCTGCGATGTTCAGGTGCGCAGCGTGCATCCAGTACTTCACGAACGGATTGCCAGTCGCCGCTTCTGACTGGGCGATTTCGTTTTCGTGATGCGGGAACACGAGATCAATGCCGCCACAGTGGATGTCGAAACTTTCGCCCAGGTGTTTCATGCTCATGCAAGAGCATTCGAGATGCCAACCCGGGCGGCCTTTGCCCAATTCGGTTTCCCAATAAACTTCGCCATCTTCTTCGACATACGCTTTCCATAAAGCGAAATCGCGGGCGTCCTCTGTCGAATACTCGTCTTCATTCACGCGACCGCTCGCGCCTTCTTGCAGTGCATCGATGTCGAAGTGACTCAATTTGCCGTAATCCGGAAACGATTTCAGGCGGAAGTAAATACTGCCATCGGTCTCATAGGTGTGTCCGCGGTCCTGTAACGTCTTCACGAGTTCAACCATGTCGTCGATGGTCTCCGTCGCCCGCGGGCACACGTCCGGCGGGTCGATACCGAGCGTATCGAAGTCTTCGAAGAACGCTTCGGTGTACCGGTCAGTCAACGATTTCAGGGACTCGCCGGTCTCGCGGCACGTGCGGATGATTTTGTCTTCCACGTCGGTAATGTTCATGACGTGTTTGACCTCGAATCCGCGATATCGCAGATATTTCTTTAGCAAGTCCTGGAACATAAATGTGCGCAGGTTGCCGATATGGGCATAGTTATAGACCGTTGGTCCGCAGGCGTAGAGGCCCACATGCGGTGGATTCAACGGCTCAAACGCTTCCTTCGAGCGGCTGAGCGTGTTGTAAAAACGAATACCCATTCGAGGTGCTTATTGCAGTGGCGAGTAGTCGGTGGATTGCATGAACACAGATGCGACGTTCTTTACGAGCGGACCGTCCTCACGCGAAGCCGCAAACGCTTCGCGCCAGTCCGGATCCTTCGAGAACGCGCCCCACGCGGCTTTAGCTGCATCACGGCTCGGGTGAGCGATCAGGTAGACGAGCGTGTTGTTCGCTTCGTCACCGTCCGTCGGCGTCCAATAGCCGATGAGCGTCATGCCGTGCTTCACGAATAGCGTGTTGGTGTGGTTGCGAAACCGCATGTGCAATTCGTCCAGTTTGCCATCGTTAGTCGTGTATGTGCGCAATTCATAAACACGCTCGTCGCCGTGGGCCGACGATTTCGGCAGTTCAGCGGTGTAAAGATACGCCGCGCTTGCCATTACGCCCAGAAGAACCACGAATCCAATACGTTTATACATGCTCATTTCCTTCTCAAGTTTGGTGGGAAGAGTCTGTTTTGAATGGAAACGCGCATTAAACCAGACGATGCCGGATGCTTCAAGAACCGGTTGAACAAGACGGTGCGCCGACGCATACTTCGAGCGCCTACCAAAAGGATATGCCGATGACAGACTCACCCAAAATCACGCGCCGAGACGTGTTCCGACTGGGGACAGGAATCGCCGCTGCCGCGATGCTGCACCGCAAGGTACGCACCACACAGGCCGCGCGCCGCACCGGACGTCCGAATATCCTGTTCATGATGACCGACCAACATCGGGGCGATTGCCTCGGGGTGGATGGAAATGCGCTCATTCACACGCCAAATCTCGATCATCTGGCCAACGAAGGCACACGATTCCAACACGCCTACTCCTGTGTGCCTTCATGCACTCCCGCACGCGCCGCGTTGTTGACAGGTCTCGGGCCATGGCGCAATGGCATGCTTGGTTATAGCCGCGTGCCGGAACGGTACGAAGTTGAAATGCCGCGCATCCTTGCGGACGCGGGCTATCACACCTGTGGTATTGGCAAGATGCATTGGCATCCGCAACGCAATTCGCACGGGTTTCACAAGATGATTCTCGATGAATCCGGGCGTGAATTGTCCCCGAATTTCCGAAGCGATTACCGCGCGTGGTTCGCATCGGTCGCACCCAATCTTGATCCGGATGCAACAGGCATCGGATGGAATTCGTATCGCGCGGGTACGTATCAGTTGCCGGAAGAATTGCACCCCACGCGTTGGACTGCGGACACCGCGATTAATTTTCTCAACTCGTACAAGAAGGACGAACCGTTTTTTTTGAAAGTGTCCTTCGCGCGACCGCATAGTCCTTACGATCCTCCTGAACGATTTATGAATCGGTACAAAGATGCAGCGTTGCCCGAGCGGTTCATCGGCGACTGGTGCGATTCGTATCGACCGCCCAGTGGTGATGACGACACGGCATGGCACGGCGATTTCGGCGCTGAACAAGCGCGTCATTCGCGACAGGGGTACTATGGCAACGTGTCGTTTATCGACGAACAAATCGGTCGCATCCTGGAGGCGCTCGAAGCGAGCGGTGAACTAGAAAACACGCTCATTGTGTTTACTTCCGATCACGGCGACATGCTTGGCGATCACCACCACTGGCGGAAGACGTACGGATACGAGCCCTCGGCGCGCGTGCCTATGCTGGTGCGTATGCCTGAGAGCATGGGCGGCGGTACGCGCGGAAATGTGTCCGCCGCGCCTGTCGAGTTGCGGGATATCTTGCCGACATTTCTGGAAACGGCGGAAGTCGAATCGCCAATCGATCTCGACGGGAGCAGCATGGTGCGGTTAGCGCGCGGGGAAGAAGAAGGTTGGCGGAAATACATCGATCTCGAACACGACCGCTGTTACAGCGCGCGCAATCATTGGAACGGGCTGACCGACGGGAAGACGAAATATATCTTCCACGCGCCCGATGGCCGCGAACAACTATTCGATCTCAAGACTGACCCGGGTGAGGAACGCGACCTTTCTGGCGTATCCGCGTCCTCATCAACCCTGCGAAAATGGCGTGGCCGTTTGACGGATCACCTCGCCGAACGCGGCGCCCGGTTCGTGAAAAACGGAAAACTCGCTCTCCGGCCCGATTCCTATTTGCGCTCACCCAACTATCCCGAGGCCCGCCGTGACGGATGACGAATTATTGGCGCAATGTGACGTCGATACATTTCGCTCTGGTGGTCCTGGCGGTCAACACGTCAACCGCCGCGAGAGCGGTGTACGACTGACGCATCGGCCCAGCGGGATTGTTGTTGTCTGCCGCGAAGAGCGTAGCCAACATCGCAACAAAGCCACTGCGCTAAAGCGGTTGCGAGACCGAATCGCTGCTCGCGCCAGGCGTCGTACGCCACGTATTCCCACGAAGACGCCACGCCGTGTCAAGCGTAAGATTCTCGTATCCAAAAAGCGAAACGCGGAGAAGAAAAAGCTGCGTCGGCCGCCGGGAATGAATGACTAACGTTGTTATGGAGTGCGGGTCGCTACACTCCGAATAGATCGCGCAAAATTATTCGGCGTTGCTTTCTGATTGGGCCTCTTCAAGTTCTTCTTGTTCTTCGACCCGACGTTCGTGTTCCTCCTCGCCGGCTGCGTCTCGCTTACGTTCGCGCAGCTCTTCGATTTGATCGTGGCGGCCGTAGAAGACGACAACATCCCCCTCGTGGATAAACGACGTACCCTTCGGTGTCGCGACATATTTCGTATCCGCGTGTTGAATCCCGAGCACTTGGATACCTTCATCTTTCAGTTTGAGTTCGATGAGATTTTTGCCCGTAATCCAATGGTCAGCGCCGACGCTCATTTCGCAGACCGCAAGGCCTTCGGAGAAATGGAGAAGTCCTGTGTAGTCGTGGACGTCGAGCCGCGTAAGACGACGCATTGCTGAGCGTGTCGCGCGCATGATGACGTAGTCCAACCACCGGCTTCGTGAGATGGCCCAGAGGGTCAACACGCCGAGTATCAACAGGCCCAACTGACCGAATCCTGATCGGCTATTCGTATTGCTT
>JAJDAB010000565.1 GCA_029262095.1 Candidatus Hydrogenedentota bacterium | reverse complement strand
CCGTGGCGACCGCGAATATGAACCGCCGAAGTACGCAAGGAACCGGCGGACATTGCGAACAAAAAAAGCCGAGGCTTCATCCGATCTGAACGCAATTCAAACCCAAATCGATGGTCATTTGCCCGATTGGTTCAAAGACCTGGAATCGGATGTGGCGAAGTGGCGCAAGGAATTGCGTGAGGGCGCGGGAGCATCGAGCCCGACGAACGGATATCACAGCGTGGTGTCCGACGCCCCGGACCGAACGGAATGGGTGCAGGTCGACCTGGGCAAATCGACCAAGATCGACCGAATTGTTCTAATTCCTGCGCGGCCAACGGACTACAAAGATACGCCTGGATTCGGCTTTCCGATTCGGTGGTACGTGAGTAGCTCCGATGACGAGGGGTTTGAAAGCGAGCGCATTATTCTTGACTCACGGGATGGGGACTTTGCCAATCCTGGGGATGAACCCGTGGCGATTGTCGATGACGATTTGAACGCGCAGTTCATTCGCATAACAGCCGAGAAACTTTGGGAACGCAATCAGGACTATGCCTTCGCATTGGCAGAGTTAGAGGTGTATTCGGGCGAAACGCAGGTCGCACACGGGAAGTCCGTATCAGCGCACTCGAGCATTGAGTACGGGCGCTGGCGTGCCGCGAATTTGGTCGACGGATATAACAGCCGCGCCCCGCTACACGACGACAATCCGGACACGCTAGCGCGCATGGCGGAACTCGAAGCGAAAATCGCCGATGCGGAAATGCGGCTGAGCGACGCTGAGCAGTCATCAGTACCGAACGAGTTGCTCAACATCCGCGGCGGCCTCACTCAAACCATCGCGAGCCTGACGCGCGAGGAAGCGGCACTACCGCGTCCGAACAAAGTCTACTCCGTTAAGAAAGTGGAAACGCGGCCTGTCTTTGCGTTGCACCGTGGCGATGTCACCAGCCGGTTGGAACCCGCTAAACCGGCCGCACTTCGGCATGTCACCGGCGTCGAAGCGCCGCTCATCAAGGACGACGCGCGTGCTGCTCTTGCCGAATGGGTCACCGATCCGGAGAACGGCCTTACTTGGCGGTCGCTTGTAAATCGGGTTTGGCAATACCACTTCGGGGCGGGACTTGTGTCGACGCCAAATGATTTTGGTTGGGCTGGCGCCGCACCAACTCACCCCAAACTCTTGGACTGGTTGGCGGTAGAATTTCGTGATTCGGGCGGATCGCTAAAGCATTTGCATCGAATAATCCTAAACAGCGCGGTATATCGACGGCAAAGCGCCGACCATAGCGCGAATGCGACGGTCGATGCGCAGAATAGATATCTCGGGCGGATGAACCGGCGCAAACTTGAGGCGGAAGCGGTGCGCGATTCGATCCTCGCCGTAAGCGGCACGTTGGACGTTACGATGTACGGTCCGTCGATTGAGTTGTTCAATTACACGCACGATCATTCTCCGCGTTATGACTATGTTGCAAGCGAGGACCCCGCCGTTTTTCGTCGGTCGATATACCGGTATGTCGTTCGCAGCGTACCCGATCCGTTGTTCGAAGCGTTCGACTGTGCGGACCCAAATGCCAGCACGCCGAAGCGGCACGAAACATTGACTGCGCAACAGGCGCTGACGCTGATGAATGATGCATTTGTTCTGCAGCAGACAGGCCATTTCGCTCAACGCCTCCAAGCCACATCGGATGAACCGTCCGAACAGGTCGCGGCTGCTTTTTCCATCGCGTTGGGGCGTCCGCCCACTGCTACGGAGTTGAATCAGCTTGCAACGTTTGTGGCTGACCATGGCACCGAAAACCTTGCGAGGCTAATCTTTAACCTCAACGAATTCGTGTTCGTGGATTAGTCGATGCGAAACCCCAGCCGACGAGAGTTTTTGTGGCAAATGGGCGGCGGCCTCGGCGGTGTCGCATTGATCGATATGTTGACGCGGGAACGTGCGTCGGCCGCTTCGGCGATCCCACTCCCCCACCATCCGGCACAGGCGAAGCGAGTCATCCAATTGTTTATGTCGGGAGGAGCAAGCCAAGTCGACACGTTCGATTACAAACCCGAACTCATCAAGCGGCACGAACAGCCATTCGACGTCGGTGAAAAACTAGAATTGTTTCAAAGTGATCCAGGTACATTTTTCAAGAGTCCCTGGGAATGGCGGCAGTACGGCGAGTCCGGCAAGTGGATGAGCGACTTGGTCCCACACCTTGCGACGTGTGTCGACGATATTGCGTTCATTCCCTCGATGGTCGCCAAGTCGAACGTGCACGGCCCGGCGACGTTCATGCAGAACTCGGGGTTTGTTTTGCCCGGCTTTCCGAGCATGGGTGCTTGGGTCACGTATGGCCTTGGCACGATGACGGATGATCTTCCTTCGTTCGTTGTACTTCCGGACTCACGTGGATTCTCACCGAACGGTCCTGCCAATTGGACGAACGGATTTCTGCCCGCCGCAGCGCAAGGTACACTCATACGCCCCGCCCGCACAGAGCCAATCAATAATCTTTTTCCTGCCGAGACTCCGTTTATCGGTGACGCAAGTGAACGTGATACGCGCGCACTCTTGTCTGAACTCAACACGGCGCATGCGCGTTTGCGTCAGGATGATTCCCGGCTCGACGCGCGTATTCGATCCTATGAAATGGCCGCGCGGCTTCAGTTGTCAGCACCGGAAGCGTTGGACATCGATCGCGAAAGCGCGGCGACCAAACGATTGTACGGATTGGATGAAGAGATTACCGCCGACTTTGGCCGGAATTGTTTGCTTGCGCGGCGACTATTGGAACGGGGCGTCCGATTCGTCCAGGTGTGGAGCGGGGCGGACAACGGCTTTCCACGTCGGAACTGGGACAGCCACGAAGACATCCCCCGCGATCACGAAGACATGGGGCGGAGCATGGACAAACCGGCTGCGGGTCTATTGAAAGACTTGAAATCCCGCGGCATGTTGGACGATACGATTGTAATTTGGACGACGGAATTTGGCCGGATGCCGTGCAGGCAAGGCGGTCTGGGCCGCGATCATAACCCCGAAACGTTTACGTCGTGGATCGCGGGGGGCGGCGTCAAGGGCGGCGTAACGTATGGCGCCAGTGATGAATTCAGCCACAAGGCCGCAGAAAATCCAACGTATTGCTATGACTTGCACGCTACCGTGTTACATCTTCTCGGCATCGATCACGAACAACTGACGTACCGTCACAACGGCATCGACCGGCGTCTGACCGATGTGCACGGTCACGTCATCGACGAATTGATCGCATGACGCGAGTGTCAGGCTATGCGTCACTGCTGTTGCTTGCCTTGGTTGCGTTGCCAGCCTTTGCGCAACCCGCAGGCACAGACATCTTCGCGCCTGACAACCTCATGGCATGGTGCATCGTTCCGTTCGACACGGCGAAGCGCGGGCCTCAGGCACGGGCAGAAATGTTGGCACGAATGGGCATCAAGAAGCTGGCCTATGATTGGCGCGCCGAACACATCCCTACCTTCGATGACGAGATCAAGGCGCTGCGCAAGCATGGGGTCACGTTGCAGGCATTCTGGTTTCCAGCGACTCTCGACGAAGAAGCGCGGATAATCCTAGATGTACTCAAGCGAAATGAAGTGCAGACCGAGCTGTGGATCACGATGAACGGGGGCGACATCGTCTGCACTCCGGCAGAACACGCATCGCGAGTAGCGGATCACGCTGAGGCGATTCGGTCGATTTCCGAAGCGGCGGCCCAACAGGGATGTACTATCGGCTTGTACAATCACGGCGGATGGTTCGGCGAGCCTCGCAACCAGATCGAAATCATTGAAACGCTGAGTAAAGAGGGCTTCGATAACATTGGCATCGTGTACAACCAACATCACGGCCATGGACACATAGACGCGTTCGCTGATCTCTTGCACGAAATGGTGCCGTACTTATACGCAATCAATCTGAACGGGATGGAACGCGACGGGGATACGACCGGGCGCAAAATACTGCCTATCGGTTCCGGCTCGCTTGACGAGGAGCTGATAGGGATCGTTCGAGACAGCGGCTACCGCGGACCGATTGGAATACTCAATCACACGGACGGAGATGCGGAAGTGGTGTTGCTCGAAAACCTTAGTGGACTGGATCGCGTTGTCGCAAAAATCCCAGAAGACTCCACGGTCACGCGTTAACCTGAAGTAGGCGAAGAGTCTACGGGCAATCACAATCACGTTGAATGTCAGGCGGCTCCTCCGCCGAACCGCTATTACGCAACAAGGCAGAGTCCTAGCGGCAACGGCAACGCCGCATTCGCCCTGCTCTAGGGGTAAAGCCGCTTCTTTAATTCGTCCGCGATCTCCAACATCGCGTTCTGCGCCGCGGGTAAGACGCCACCGAACATTGTGAATGAGTGTGTGAGGTGTTCGTAACATCGAAATAGCGTCGGCACGCCCGCATCACTCAAGCGCTGGGCGTACGCTTCGCCCTCATCCCTCAATGGATCAAATCCAGTGGTAATCACGATTGCTTCGGCGAGATCGGCCAAGTCCGATTCGTGAAGCGGCGCGGCCCAGGCGTGTTTTTTCTGTTCCTCTGAAGTGAAATAGTGGCCGCTGAACCATTCCATCGTGGCCGCGTTCAGCGGATACGCTTCTGCATAGTCCGCGTACGACGGCAGGCCGGAATGCGGCACAAGCCATGGATACATCATGAGTTGGCAAACCGGTTGTTGCAGTCCTTCGCGCTTGGTCTCTTGCGTAAT
>JAJDAB010000564.1 GCA_029262095.1 Candidatus Hydrogenedentota bacterium | reverse complement strand
TAATCTGTTGCGCCGGACCCGCGACCTCGGCGGTGTCCGTCTTCGTCCTACTCTGGACGACAACCGGTGCGCCGCCCCCTACTTGAATGCCTCCGACATTGACACCGACGGTTTCTTTGCGCGTTTGAAGAGTCACTACATAGTTTCCTGGTTTCCGACGAATGAACTTGGAGATCCCATGATATCAAACGACGCCCGCACGGAGCTCCCACGTTTCTCGGCGTCGAACTTGAATGGTAGATGCGCGCTCTCAGACCCCGGCGCGAATAACGTCCTGAACGAAGTGGGGAACCTCCCCGGTCTTGTCAGCACAGCGTAGACGACTACGCAAACACATCCATAATTGGCTCACCCAATCCGTCTTTTGTGGTGTAGAACGGGCGTTGTTCGACGTCGTAGGCGAGGTCGGCGGGGATGCCCATTGCACGGTAGATGGTGGCGTGTAGTTCTGAGATGCCGAAGGGTTTGTCGATGGATTTACACGGACGTTCATCGGCGGTTTCGCCGTAAAGGTAGCCTTGTTTCATGCCGCCGCCGAACATGAGGACCGGGCAGGCGTCGGTGAAATGCCGGTGCATGCCGTAGTGCTTGGTCTCGGTCATGATGTCCGGCACTTCGACTTGATTCTTGATCGGGCTGTTCGGTTTACCTTCAGTGATCATATCGCGGCTGAACTCGCTTGCGAGCACGATGAGCGTACGGTCAAGCAAACCGCGCTCCTCAAGGTCAAGGACGAGTTGCGCAATCGGCGCATCGATGGCTTCTTTCATGCCGACTAGCCGCTCGTGGCCGTCTTCGTGCGTATCCCAATAGACGAACGGTTCATACTCCGTGGTGACCTCAATGAACCGTGCGCCCGCCTCGCACAACCGACGTGCCAGCAGGCAACCGAGACCGAAACGCCCCGTATTATAGCGGTCGTATACGGGTTGAGGCTCTTCGCTGAGGTCGAACGCTCTGGACGCAGGCGATTTTAAGAGCCGATATGCGTTTTCCATTGCGCGCACCATCGAATCCTGTTGGTAGTCGCTGCCGAGTTCGCCGACGGGACTCGCGTTCACCAAATCTTGATACAACTTGTGGCGATTTGTGAATCGCGAATCGTTCATGCCTGCGGGCGGCGAGACGCTTCGCTGCGCTTCGGTGGGGTCGGGGATAAAGAACGGGCCGTATTCTGTCCCGAGGAATCCAGCGGTGTGAAATGCTTTCAACTCTTCACCTTCACCGACTGTCAGGCGTTGGCCGATATCGATGAACGCTGGGACGTCTGGATTGAGCGGGCCGAGTGTGCGCGAAACAATCGCACCCAAGTGTGGTGCAGCGACTGTAAGTGGCGGCGCATATCCGGTGTGCCATTGGTATTGGTGGCGCGAATGCAAGATGAAGCCGAGGTCGTCGGACTGGTACGTGCGCATTAACGTCGCGCGATCCATAACGGATGCAACGTTTTCTAGTCCTTCAGAAAGTTTGATGTTGTCGACGACGGTGTCGATGGGTTTGAACGTGCTGAGAACTTTGTCGCTCGCGAGTCCCGGTTCAAACGCGGTGTACTTTTTTGGGTCAAACGTTTCCGTGTGCGCCATTCCCCCGGCCATCCAAAGAACAATGAGGCGATCGGCGGTCGGAACAATGGGAGGCGGCGTTGAACCCGAAGCGATGCATGGATAACCCGCGCCCAGCGCGCCGAGTGTTGCCGCGCTCGTGGTCTTGAGAAAGTCGCGCCGGCTCCTATCATAAGAACGCATTTTCCGACTCCAGTACATTCACGAGTTCTTGCCCGTGATCGCTCTTTCGAATATACCTGTGAACGGGACAGTAGTATGCCCAGAATCGCCGTTTTTTTCCACCGAAATTGTGCCGTTTAGCGCATATGCGTCGCCAAACCGTCCAAACACGCATCCCATCCCTGTTGGTGGCTATCTCGAATCGCGGAGTTCGGAATTCGCTCGTGAATCACAGTGACCTGCGTGGCGCTATCTAGAGGTTCGAATCGGACTGTTACGCGCTCACTAACTTCCTCGTTACCATCTTGTGAGGGACTCAATCGCCAACTGAAGATAATCTCGCGGGGTGGATCGATATGCTCATATTTCCCCGTTATCGTCAACGTCTCGCCGGTCGGCATGCGGTTATCGATGCGATAATGTCCGCCCACCTTAAGATCGACCTCGGCATAGGGACACGTTACGTTCTTGGGGCCCCACCACTGGGTGAGAAGATCTGGCTGTGTCCAGGCCGCGAATAACTTCGGGGCTGGCGCATAAATTACACGTTGGACTATTAGTCGTGAAGTCTCGCGTGGAGAATCGGGGTTAGTAGAATCGTTCATTTCTTTTTTTCTCGTGTTGTCGGCTTGCCGGATTCCGCGAAATCGGCGAGGGCGTCTAGCGCGTCGGTCCAAAACGGTTGGTATTGCTTGATCCATCGTTCTATTTCGCGAAGTGGTTCCGCCTGCAAAGAGCAAAGGTGAACACGGCCATCCACAGATCGGGACACCAAACCGGCCGCCTCTAAAACGCGGACATGTTTCGACGCTGCCGCGAGCGTCATATCGAATGGCGCGGCGAGATCTGAAATCCGGTCGGAACCTTTCGTCAATTGTGCGAGTTGAGCGCGTCGGGTGCGATCCGCTAAAGCGTGAAAAACGAGATCGAGTCGGTCATCCTTGGAAAGTTTTTTACTCATCGTTGTTGACTTTAGGAAACCTATATTATACCATATGGTTTAATGGCGCAATCACGGTTTTGGTGATCGAAGCAACCCTACTGGCGGAGGAATAATAATGTCCAACAGCATTCATCAAACGATCGTTTTTCAAGCTCCCGTGGAAAGGGTATATGAGGCGCTGACAGATGATGGAAAATTCGCGGAATTCAGCGGAGCGCCGGCTGAAATCTCCGAAGACGCAGGAGGTACGTTTTCATGTTTTGACGGACAAGTGACCGGGCGCAATATCGAATTGTCTCCGAATCACCGAATTGTCCAAGCGTGGCGTGTGGGTCCGTGGGCAGAAGGTATTTGGTCAATCGTACGATTTGAACTAAACGAGATAGATGGAGGTACAGAACTGGTCTTGGACCACGCGGGATTCCCGGAAGAGGCTCAAGAGCACCTAGAAGGCGGATGGCACAAAATGTATTGGGACTCAATGAAACAATACTTGTCGAGGTACAAATGATGACGCAAATCAATCAGTAAACCACCTGGAATTCAGGCAGCATTGCGATGGTCCATACCAGATCCCCAAGGTGCCCGGCGCTTACGGAGTCACCCAACAATGCTGCTGCCGCGTCACGTTCGGTCTGCCCCGGTGGCCGCTGTAGGGCGCGGATATAGATCGTGTCGACGATCTCGTGGGTGTTGCGCTCGACGAGTTCGGCCGCCAACGCCTCAGCGCCTCTCTTGATGTAGGCGTCGAGGTCATCGCCGTTCGTTAATTCAAGCGCTTGCAACGTCGTGGCTTCATTCACGCGTTGCGTATGCACTTGTTCCCGGGCGGGTCGGCCTAGCGTACGGGTCAGTGGCGTTGCGCTGATGCGCCATGCCCGGACAGGTTGTTCTTCCTTTTCCGTTTTAGGCACGGCAAATTTCGCGCCTTCTTGCCAAGCGCCCGTTATCCGTCCGATTCCGTCGAGCAATTGTTCTGCCGTCATTCGCCGGGGTGTCGGACCGCGAAACACGAATTCATCTTCTGGCGCGACGTGGACGGTCGCCATCTGATATGCGCGTGAAGTCGCAATGATGGATAGTGTTTGCTTGAGGTCATAGCCGTGTTCGACGAGGTCCGTTGCCAACCAATCTAATACGTCCTCATTCCAAGGTTGGCTGCCCATGTTGTCCAACGGCTCGACTAGGCCGCGGCCCAGCAATTTCGCCCACAAGCGGTTGACGATGGTGCGGGTAAACCGGCCGTTTTATTCCTTCGTTACGAGACGTGCGATTTGCGGCAGCCGACCGTCGCGCGGACGGGTCATGTCGACGTTGCCGAGTTCGGGCCAGAGGAACTTGCCCTCGGCAGTTTTGCCTGTGGGCAAGTCGCACCGCACAAGTTCCATCGGCTTGTCCGAAAACATCGCGGCGAGCCCATACGAGTCGGCGAGTTTCCAGTCATCGACGAAGCTGTCGTGACACGATGCGCATTTTAGATTGACGCCGAGGAACACCTGCGAAACGCCGCGTGCAGCCTGCAACGGAATCTGTTGATTCGCCGCAGTTACGCCACGCCATACAATGCCGTTGATAAAGCCCTCGTTCGAAGGTGTCGGATTGATGAGCGCGGTGACGAAACGGTCATACGGCATGTTCTCGTACAGGGCGTCGTAGAGCCATTTCGTGATCTGTTTTCGCCCGCCATCGATATACCCGGTGCCCTCGAAATCGTTCCGTAATGCGTCATTCCAAAACGTCATCCAGTGTTCTGCGTACGGGCGGCGGTTGCTCAGCAGGCGTCGGACCAATCGCTGACGTTTCTTG
>JAJDAB010000563.1 GCA_029262095.1 Candidatus Hydrogenedentota bacterium | reverse complement strand
GGCTTCGTCCTGGGTAGACGCCCTTCTCCTCGATGTCGGCAAAGAATGCCGCCATGCTGTAGAAGTCGCGCATGCTGAACGGGTCGAATTTGTGATCGTGGCATTCGGCGCAACCCATCGTCGATCCGAGCCAGACTGTTGACGTCGTGCGCACGCGATCCGCCGCATACATCGCGAGATACTCTTTCGCCTGTGCGCCGCCCTCCGCCGTGATTTGGTTTAATCGATTGTATCCCGACGCGATGTGTTGTTTCGTCCGCGCGTTGGGGAGCAGATCGCCTGCGAGTTGTTCGATCGTAAATTCGTCGTATGCCATGTTGTCATTGAAGGCTTCAATCACGTAGTCACGATAGGGCCAGACGCTACGCGGCTCGTCGCTGTGATACCCGTTGCTGTCCGCGTAGCGAACAAGGTCGAGCCATTCGATGGCCATGCGTTCGCCATAATGGAGCGAAGTGAGTAGCCGGTCGACCACGTTATCGATCCACCGTGGATCAGGATCGTCGATCGCCGCGCGTGCTTCGGCCAGCGTTGGTGGCAAGCCGATGAGATCGAAGTACACTCGGCGCACAAGTGTTGTGCGGTCCGCTCTAGGAGATGGTTCGATTCCGGATACATTTAGTTGTCGCAGAACAAACCGATCTATCGGATTGCGTTCCCATACCTCATTCACGATCGATGGTAATCCGGGCCGCTCCGGTGGCACGTAGGACCAATGGCCTTCGTATTCCGCGCCCTGTTCGATCCACCGGGTAAGCACTTCAATTTCCTGATCGGAAATCTGCCGCGGCGAGTCGGCGGGTGGCATGCGCTCGTCTATGTCAGGATGGGTGATTCGGCTGACCAGTCCGCTGGCTGAGATGTTGCCCGGCGTGATGGCGGGAGTACTATCGCGATCAGCAATGGCGTCTTCACGTATATCCAAGCGTAGATCGGCTTCCCGCGTGTTCCCGTCCGGACCATGGCAGGGGAAGCAGGAGTTCGCGAGGATCGGGCGGATGTGCTGGTTGTATTGTAGCGGGCCATCGGTTTGGGCGTGCGCCTGGAAGAATGCAGAACTGACCACCGCCAGCATGACTGGCGCGATTTTCCATCCCCTACGAAAGATCGATTCGCTTATTGAGTACATCAGAATTTCCAACGTCTGCAGCGCCTCTATTCTAGTGTGAACGGCCGCCCAATTACAGCGGCGCGGCTCATCGTGATATCGTGCCCGCTGGTTATGAACCGGTTCAATTTAAGCGAGGATCACAATGAAGTTTGCACGTGTTGGGTTTTGCTTTGCAGTACTTGGGATATGCGGTTGGGCCGCCGGAGCTGATGACGGAATGGCGCCGTTCGCATTTGGCGAAAAAGTCCGGGCCGAAGGCGGTCAGGTGGACTTTGTCTTTGGTGCGGATCGCCCGTTTCCGCAGTGTCACGCGTCGACCGTAGTAGAAATCGCGCCGGGAACGATTCTCACCGCTTGGTTTGGCGGCACGGCGGAGAAGGACGACGACGTAGGCATCTGGCTGGCGCGTTTCGATGATGGTAAATGGGGCGAGCCGGAGCGGCTCGCGAAGGTCGACGATACGCCACATTGGAATCCGACATTGTTTCGAGATGAATCGGGAATGATTCATCTGTTCTTTAAGATTGGAAAAGAGATTCCGTATTGGCAGACGTATTGGATGCATTCGGAGGACGGACTCACCTGGACGGAACCTAAAGAATTGGTGCCGGGCGATAAGGGCGGTCGCGGTCCGGTCCGGAGCAAGCCGATTATTATGAGCGATGGTGGATGGTTGGCACCGTGTTCGACGGAGCTGGGTTCGTGGAAAGCATTTGTCGACCGGACTTCGGACCAGGGTAAGACATGGACTCGATCGAAAGACTTCGATCAGAAGACCAACGACCTGCCGGGTAAGGGCTGTATTCAACCCACGTTGTGGGAGTCGAGTCCGGGGAATGTCCATGCGCTATTGCGTACAACTTCGGGAATCGTTTGGCGCACCGACAGCTTCGACGGCGGCAAAACTTGGTCGCCGCTCGAAGACACTATCCTGCCGAATAACAACAGCGGGATCGACGTGTTGTTGCTGGAAGATGGCCGACTGCTATTGGTCTACAACCCTATCGGCCAAAACTGGGGCGCTCGGACGCCGCTCGACTTGGCGATGTCCAAAGACAACGGGGCAACCTGGAAAACCATCGCCCACCTCGAACACGACGCCGACCCGGATAGTGAGTTCTCATATCCCGCCATCGTGCGTTCAGCGGACGGCATCATCATTACCTACACCTATCAACGAGAACGCGTGCGGTGTTGGCAGATTCCGATGTCGGCGTTGGAGTGAATTAGGAACAGGCGACGATGGCTGATTGGAGGAAATATCTACCCAAATTCGTTTGGCGGTTGGTGGACATAACAAAATTACCGGTGGGGAATATGGACCTCAAATCCGACCCAATAGACAATCATTCAATCTGGTACGAAAAAATTCCACAGCCTGAAGATTTGGAATGTCTCATATGGAGATACATGGATTTTTCTAAATTTATATCGATTCTGGAATCGGAGACGTTATTTTTTAGCCGACTAGATTTACTCGACGATCCATTCGAAGGAAGCACTCCCAAACAACATGTCGACGCCTTCCGTGGTATGAATCCTGACCTGGAGTTTCGCTCTCAAGACAAGTATCTCAACGAGGCAATTCGGAGTTCGATATTTGTGAGTTGTTGGCATCGTTCCGAGTTTGAAAGTGATGCTCTTTGGCAACTTTACGGTTCCAAGGGACAATCAATAGCAATTTGCTCAAGATACTCCAAATTGAGGAAATTGCCGAATGTGAAAGTCGGACTCGTAGAGTACGTAGATTACGATCAGGCGGTCCTCGAACAGCCTGTGGCCGAAGTACTGGCAGTGTTAAAACGACGTAGTTTCGACTTCGAGAAGGAAGTACGCGCCATTGCGAAAAAGCGAAATGAGACTTTTTATACCGACAAGTCTGGTCAACCTTTCGTAAGATTTGACAAAAACACATTTGCGGGTTTACGAGTTTCAGTGACACCGCAGGATTTTATCGAAAAAATTGTCGTATCGCCTTTGGCAGATGAATGGTTCGTTGACCTAATTAAGAAACTTCTTCGACGCTACAAATTGGATATTCGAGTTGAGAGTTCGGATTTGACTAGAGAACCACTTTTCGAAGGGATGGGAACGCCGGTGACGGAGCAATCAGATACGCCGGACTCATGAGAACCGTCCGTCGCATTGTTCCCTCTAACGAGTATTCGAGTTTTCTCCTCGAGCGTCCAGATGAATGTCGCATATATTTATTGTCGTCGGCCTGCATCCTACCAAAAGCGAGAGTTTGTCCTTTTGGCAATTTTGGCAATTTTGCAAAGAGTAAACAAATTGATCTGCGCATATAATCCAGTTGAGACGTATTGAAGTTCCTGCAACTTTCGGGGGCAAGACATGCCAAACCAACAACTGGATGAGCATTTCAAGAGTGCGCGATCACACTATCGCATACTTCTAGTTGTTATACTGACGACCATCCTCTTTGCTTCCCGGCCGAACGACACCAAGCAGGTGAACGAAGCGCTAAATGTCTTGGACGTTCTTGAAGGTTCTCAAAAGATGTTCAGCGAGTTTACTGTTGCGACAGTGAGTTTTGAACGTCTAGAGTTGAAGAGACTCACCGATGTATCTCTGCGAACTCATCTAGAAAACACTTCGATCTCCGCTCCTGAAATCGCACTTGAGTTTGAGCCAGTAGAACGTTTTGTCTTTTCACACGTGACCGAACACGGCTCAAAACCTTCAGTACAGATGCTAACCGATTATGTAGAGTATTCAGACTTTCGCGTAATTTTTAATCTTCCTGACACAGCCCACATAGCAAACGAATTGCTCGCCGAGTTCTCAAAATTGCCTCCTCTCCAGATCGAGAAGATCCGATTCGAAAGGACACCCTGGGAACCGATAAAGTACACGGCCACTCTCTCACAACTTCACGATTCTGAGACCATTATTTTTGTGTCGACGTGTTCTACAATAACTTCGCAAAAAGATGCGGCTATCGGCAGCAAGTTTATCGTCTGGAATCAAGACGCATCCGGCAACACGTTGCCGCCCACTCAACTTGATACATCCCCTCTGAGGTCATTGAAAGACTGGCCCATTCTTAGCCGCGAATCACTAGATGACGCTTTCAAACGAATAGTGACTAGAAAAAATGAACAGGAGTCGAATGTACTAGTCTTCGGTATTGGAATTCCTACAGAAGTCTTGATTGTGATCGCCCCGTTCTTCGTCGCCTATTTCTTATTGAACATATTGCTTCATGTCCGCCACATATCCGCGCGTGTACAACGGACTCCAAAGAAGAATGAGTTGAGCTATCCATGGATACCCCTCTACGACGATCGTGCCTCGATCGCTATTTCGAGTCTCTTGCTCCTAGTCTCTCCGTTGGTATCGTCGGTTTGGATGGTTATAAACACGTGGAACTCGGCGTCGACTTGGTCCCGCGCCTTCGCCGTTCTAATGTGCCTAGTAGTAGTCTTCGTGCAGTTTTCGCTTAACAAGGAGATACGAGTCTTGAGATCGAAGCTGAATTGACCGTTCCAGATCCCTTGTCCAAAGGCAAAGAAAATAGTGCATAGTTGACTTTTTTTGACAGAGGATGGGGCAGGAGTTCAGAAATGTCTAACGAATTAGTAATCGTAGGTGGTGCGCGTACGCCCATGGGTGGTTTTCAGGTTGAGTTGTTGGGTGCAGGTCTTGCGTTCGGTCGACGATCCTGACTCGGACGCTCTGGATCGGCCTCAGATTTCGATTGTTGAGAATTGGTTCGAAGTGCTCAAGCGGGTGAAACCATCCAACGAGTCGTAGTCTCGTGCGCTGTTGGCAGATTCCGATGTCTGTGATTGAATAACGACTTCTACTGTTCGTTCGTTTCGGATGTGTTGGAGCCGGGTAGTTGGTAGCAGGCGGCTTCTTGGGAATTTCGGACGAAGAGTTTTCCGTTTGCGATGACGGGGTGATTCCAGGTTTTTCCTTCGAGGACTTTGAGGCGTGCGATTTCGTGGTAGGCGTCGGGGGTAGCTTCGATGAGGATGACTTCGCCTTTGTCGCTTAGGAGGAGCATCGTGTTCATGTCGGGGAGGAGCAGGACTTGACCTCCGAAGCGCTTGGATTTCCAGCGTCGTTCGCCGGTGGCTGTGTCAATGCATACGAATAGGCGGCCGTCGAATCCATAGGCGAAGCCTTCGTGATAGACGGTGTCGTTGAACGAGGGGCGAAATTTGGGGGCGACCCATTGTTCTTCGATCTGCCATTCGGAGTCGGTACGGCTCAATTCGAGTCGCCGCGTACCTTGTAGTTCGGACGTGACTAAGAAGACGTTGGGTTCGAGTAACAACGGTTGAACACAGGTGGGATCGTCGATGGGCGTCGTCTTCGCGTGTTGCCAGAGGAGCTCTCCAGTATCCGGCGCGAAGGCTTGAATGCCGAAGTTGCTGGGTATCAGGAGTTGTGGGACGTCGTCGCAGTTGGTGAGGTGCACGGAGCTGTAGCTGTGCGTT
>JAJDAB010000562.1 GCA_029262095.1 Candidatus Hydrogenedentota bacterium | reverse complement strand
ACCAGCTATTGGGCCGACCACCGATCACGCGAGCGTATTGAGACATCGTGGCGCAACTCAACCATTCAATTCGGCCTCTTCAGTGCGGAAGGCGACATGATCGGCGGCGGCCGAATCGTTTCCGATATGGCGGCGTTTGCCTGGCTGGGGGATGTGTTCGTATTGCCCGAATACCGTGGCAACGATCTCGGCAAATTCGTCGTTTCCTGTGTCGTCGATCACCCGGGAGTCAAGAATATCGAACAAGTACTACTCGGGACGTTGGACGCACACGGACTCTACGAACAATTTGGCTGGCAGCCCCACGACATGCCTGATCGGTTAATGGTACGCAGGCCGTAGTGGTCGACCGGCGCAAAAAGCCGACTGCGCCTCAGCTACTGAATGGTCTTTGCAGGATTCGGTCGGTGGAAGACGCGCGAAAACTCACGGTCGGTCGATCGCCCATAGCGGCTGGCCATAGCGGCCGCGTCGTCGGGATCATACTGTTCCATCTCAATGCCGAGCGTCTTCGGATCCGGGAAAATCTTCGTAGCTTCGCCCTCGCGTAAAATACCGCCGGCCTGGTTCATGTCGATTTCCGCGCGCCGATACGATTCTGCGGATAGCGTCGTCGGGTTGCCGATGTGGCCAACGATGGTGCTCTCAAGCCGTAACGTCTCTGACGGTTCGTCGTAGAACACGTCAAGCAACCGACCTTCCTGCGGAAAATCCACGATCGATGCAGTCTCAATTTCGAGATAGGGGAATGCACCGTCCACGAGCAACACGTGATGGCGGTGCGCATGTGCGCAAATGTGCGCGATCACGTTCGACTGCGCGGCGAGGTATTCCCGGAATTCTGCCGTGCCCACTTTGTTCGCAAAGTACGTGCTATCGAAATCCTCGCTCGGATGATGCGACGCGATAATGACGAAATCACCCGCTATCTGTGCGGCCTCAATCTCAGGCTTCACGAACGACTCGAACTGATCGCGGGTCAACACGCCAAAGTCCGCGGGCAAACCGAACGGCGGATTCGGCGCTACCGTGTCCATAACAATGAGGCGAACCGGCGTGCCCGCTTTGGGCGTAGCGGCATAGTATGTCGTGCCATTCTGGCGATTCGTCTCTGTAAACCCGTGTCCCACGGGCGTCGTCGTCGTTTCGAAATGTTCTTCGATAAACATGCGACTACTGATGTAATGGCGATCCGCATCCGCCTCGATCGCGCCGGACTGCAATTGTAGTAACGGCAACTGCAACGTTGTCGGGTCCGCCCGATCTTCGTCCCCAGTCAAAATCGCCGGACTTTGCCCAATCGTCGGCGCGAGAAAACTGCGCGGCGGGAACAAATTGAACAGACCTAACACCGCAGAAACAATGCGCAATTGTGGCGAAATCCATTTCGTTGGATCGTCGCCAAAAGAAGCGATGCCAAATACGCCCACCGCCAATGCATCGTGATTACCGTAGACCGTGTACCAAGGAATGTCCGCCGCGAGACCCGTCGCCTGAAACGCCAGCTTTGGATTGAGCTCGGGGGCAACTGGCCGGTTCGCGCCATCCGGCAATCCCGAATCCGGCAACACCATCTGCCCATCCATCGTATCGATGAACCAACGCAACTCGTTATGCTGCGCGTTATCCGCGAGATCGCCTGTAGCGATCAGAAAATCAATCGGCGGGCCCGCTGTAGCGGCATGGATCGCATTAATGTTTTGCAGCACCGCATCAAGCGTCTGCGTCACATAAGCTTCCTGCGGCCGCCAAGCCACATCAATCAGAAAATCACCACGCACCGCACGCCCCGGACTCTCCTCATCAACAACCTGCGTATCCGAAATCTGAACAAACCGCAAGAGTAGATCGCCGACCGCATCAGGGACAGGCGCCGGACCAGTCGGATCGATTTCAGACGTGTCCGGCCCAGACCGCGGACAACTCACCAAACAAAGCGACATCAGGGATAACAAAAGAGTGCGTTTCATAGCGACTGAGCATGCCACGGCGAACCGAAGACCGCAAACATTGTCATGCGAAGTCGCTGCGTAATTTAGTTTGCAGAGTCTTGTAGTGGAAACGGGAGCAATTTCGCCATCGCTAAACAAAAAGCGCTCTCATAAATCACGGCTCGGCAGGAGCCTCGCCCTCCCCACCTAAATCTGGTTGTAAATTGGGAGGGCGAAGCTCCCGCTGAGCCGCAGTTTAGGCTCAAAATTCATTCCAAACCGTCATTGCGAGGAGGCGGTAGCCGACGCGGCAATCTCACCGCTCGTAAGAACAACAGATTTTGACACAACGTCTCCTGAGTATACGGAGCGATGATGAGCCGATTTCCGATACAGTGATGCGACTGTATCGGTCTTGTGCAATGCGCAGACGGAGTCGAGTATTCTCATTGATATGTGGGCGGATTTCGCAACGTTCAAGAATCCCGGCGAGAGAATCTGATGCAATCAACTCGAACGCGAGACGCATTCATCGCAGCGGTAGGCGCCATTACCGTTTTGTTCTTGGCGATGTATCTGCCCAATGGGCTGCCGAAGATTGCCCTCGCCGTGGGTGTCACGGTTTTCCTTCTCTATCTCTTTATCGTTCCGAGGTTTTGGTATCGGCGAATTGTGAGTGGGGTGCTGGTTCTTTGGGCTGGTGCAATCGCAGTGCCTGGGTTTCTCGTTGAAGCACAATTGCCCGACGACTCCGCTTTCCGATTCCTCGTCGAAGGAAGCGGTTGGGCATTGCATGTTCCTCTTTGTCTCGCCTTTATCGCGGCATTGATCGCGAGTCTCGTCCATGAGCGAATGCAAAACCCGTCGTCCAATGGCGCATTCATTCATGTCGACAGCGATCAAGTCGCTGGGGACAAGGTTATGCGTGACAAGTCTGTACAAGAAGCGGGGCGCGATATTTACGCTACTGAAGGGCCGTTGGAAATTCATCATCACTATGGTGATGCAGAGGCTGAAAAGCGTTTGACGTCGAATCATCACCAAATCTCTGACCCGACAAGGGACTTCGTCGGTCGCGAAGACGAAATCGCGCAAGCGCTCGCGGCGTTCGAGGGCATGGCGCAGGGCGCGGTGATTGTGGGTGCGCGGGGGATGGGAGGGGTCGGGAAAACGGAGTTGGCGAAAGAACTGGCCAAGCGGCTCAGAGACCGTTTTCCCAACGGACAAATCTTTTTCAATCTACACGGGGCCAGCGATGACGATTCGATACCCGAGGTGACGGCGGCGGACGCAATGTCCCATGTCATCCAGTCGTTTCATCCGGAGGCAAAACTCCCCGAAGGTGTGGAGTCATTGCGCGGTATTTACCTGTCCGCGCTCGAAGGTAAACGGGTGTTGCTGCTCATGGACAATGCGCCCAGCGACGCGAAAGTCCTCCGGCCATTGACGCCCCCGCCGAAGGGCTGCGCCCTTATGGTTACATCGCGTTATCACATTGACTTACACGGACTGGAGTCGGTCGATATCGACACGTTGCCGCCAGAAAAAGCACGCGAACTGCTCCAGGAAATTTGTCCGCGCATCGGCGATGACGCTGGCGCCTTGGCTGAACGATGCGGCAACCTGCCCCTGGCGTTGCGGCTGGCGGCATCCGCGCTGAAGACGAGGCCGACGCTCGACGTCCCAGACTACATCGAGCGATTGAGTGCGGAAAAGGGCCGCCTCGCCATGTTGGACCAATACCAAGACTCGACCGAAGAGGAACGCGGCGTCGAGGCATCGCTGGCCATCAGCTACAACCTGTTGGATAAAGACCTGCAACGATTCTGGCGGGCGCTCAGTGTGTTCCCCGGCGACTTCGACTCCGAAGCGGCCAGCGCTGTTGGCCTCTTACCCGAAGGTCAAGACACTGAGACTGCCTTGAGCGAACTGCATGCCGCTAGCATGATGCCGTGGGATGAGAACACAAAGCGCTTCCGCCTGCACGATCTCGCACGCGACTACGCTCACGACCGACTTAACGAAGAAGAACGTGTCGAGGCCGGGCTACGTCACGCCACCCACTATTTAGCCGAGCTAGGCAGGGCCGACGAAATCTACCTAGAAGGCGGCGATTCGATCCTGCGGGGCTTGACACTCTTTGACCGGGAGTGGGAGAACATCGCCGCTGGCCAAGCCTGGGCTGCCGCTCGAGGAAATGAAGACGCAGCCGCGAGACTATGCTCTGCTTACCCAAATGCGGGAGTGTTCTGTCTTAGCTTGCGTCTCCATTCCCGAGATCAGATCGCGTGGATCGAGGCGGCAGTAGATGCTTCTCGAACGATGATGGAGCGCGGCGCGGAAGGTTGTCATCTCACAAACTTGGGTCTAGCATACGCACGCCTCGGTGAGTTAGCAAAGGCGATAGGTTACCACGAACAAGCTTTGGTGATATCGCGAGAGGTAGGCGATCGTCGTCTTGAAGGCAACACTCTTGGCAACCTGGGAAATTCGTACGCAGATTTGGGCGAGACTTCGAAGGCGATTGAGCACTATGAACAACGTGTGGTCATCGCGCGCGAGATTGGCGACCGTCGTGGCGAAGGCAACGTCCTTGGCAACCTGGGTAATGCGTACACGGTATTGGGTGAGAAGGCAAAGGCGATTGAGCATCAAGAACAAGCCTTGGCGATATCGCGCGAGATTGGCGACCGTTGTGCCGAAGGACAAGACTTGGCCAACCTGGGTAACGCGCACGCGGCGTTGGGCGAGACGTCGAATGCGATTGAGCACTACGAACAAGCACTAGCGATATCTCGCGAGATTGGCGACCGTCGTATCGAAGGAATTACCTCGCATAACCTTGCTAATGAACTTTCAAAAGCTGGTCGCGTGGACGAAGCGATTGCCTATGCGGAAAATGCGGTAGCGATACTCGAGGCGATAGAAAGTCCTCATGCCGCTAATGCGCGCGCCCTACTCGAAAAACTCCGACGCGAGCGGGAGTAACACCTAAGTTTGGTCAAAAGCCAGGGACTTGGTTAACAGTTACGACCGGGGTGATTACTCGTTCCCACGCTCCTGCGTGGGAACGCATA
>JAJDAB010000561.1 GCA_029262095.1 Candidatus Hydrogenedentota bacterium | reverse complement strand
TCCGCTGGAACGCGATGGCGATGGTCGTGCGCGGCAATCGCGAGGACGATGGGATCGGCGGCCACATCTCCACCTATGCCTCGGCCGCCACCATATACGAAGTCGCATTCAATCATTTCTTTCGCGGCCCCGAAGCAGAGGGCGGCGGCGACATGATTTACTTTCAAGGTCACGCCGCACCCGGCATCTATGCACGCGCATTCCTCGAAGGCCGCCTCTCCACCGAACAACTCGAAAATTTCCGCAACGAACTCCATCCAAGCGGTGCCGGCGGCCTCTCCTCCTATCCACACCCGTGGTTGATGCCCAACTTCTGGCAATTTCCGACCGTATCGATGGGCCTCGGCCCGATTATGAGCATCTACCAAGCGCGGTTTAATCGATACCTTGAAGACCGGGGACTGCTTGAGGACACCGGACGAAAAGTCTGGACATTTTTGGGCGATGGTGAATGCGATGAGCCGGAAGCACTCGGTGCCATTACCCTCGCATCCCGCGAAAAGCTGGATAACTTAGTCTTTGTCGTCAACTGCAATCTCCAGAGGCTCGACGGCCCCGTACGCGGCAACGGCAAAATCATTCAAGAACTAGAAGCGATTTTTCGCGGCGCAGGCTGGAACGTCATCAAAGTCATTTGGGGCGGCGATTGGGATCCGCTGTTGGCGAAAGACAAAAACGATACGCTCGTTCGCAGAATGCAAGAAGTCGTAGACGGCCAATACCAGAAATACACCGTCGAATCGGGCGAATACATACGCGACCACTTTTTCGGTGCCCACCCGGAACTGTGGCAGATGGTCAGCAATCTCACTGACGAACGTATCCGCAAGCTGAATCGCGGTGGCCACGACCCCGTCAAGGTGTACAACGCATTTAAGGCTGCGGTCGAACACAAAGGCCAGCCCACGATCATTCTCGCCAAGACCGTCAAAGGGTACGGGTTGGGCGAAAGCGGTGAAGGCCGGAATATCACGCACCAACAGAAGAAAATGAATGAAGACGAGTTGCGCGAATTCCGGACCCGGTTCGCAATCCCCATTTCCGACGAAGATGTAGCCAACGCGCCATTCTATAAACCGGCCAAAGATAGCCACGAGATGGCTTACCTAAACGAACGGCGTCAAGCGCTGGGCGGATCAATTCCGCAACGGCGCGAATCCTGCGATCCATTGACCATGCCCAGTGACAAAGCCTTCGAAGAATTCTTCGCGGGTTCGGGCGAACGCACAGTCTCTACGACCGGTGCCGCGGTCCGGATGCTCACGAAGCTCTTGCAGGACGAGCACATCGGAAAATACATCGTACCCATCGTCCCGGACGAAGCGCGCACGTTCGGTATGGATTCATTGTTCCGGCAAGTTGGGATTTATGCACACGCGGGACAATTGTACGAACCGGTCGATTCCGATTCGCTCCTGTATTACAAAGAAGCGGAAGACGGCCAAATCTTGGAAGAAGGCATCACCGAAGCGGGATCGATGTCATCGTTCATTGCCGCCGGAACCGCATACTCGACGCACGGCATTCCAACCATCCCATTCTTCATGTTCTATTCCATGTTCGGGATGCAACGCATCGGCGATTTGGTGTGGGCCGCCGGCGACTTACGCTGTCGCGGGTTTATGTTCGGCGCTACAGCCGGCCGCACAACGCTCGCAGGCGAAGGCCTACAACATCAGGACGGGCACAGCCACTTGCTCGCCGATCCCGTGCCCAACCTCTGCACATACGACCCCGCATTCGCCTATGAAATAGCGGTCATCGTACGCGAGGGCATCCGGCGTATGTACGTCGAACAAGAAAGCATTTTCTACTACCTCACGGTTGAGAACGAAAGTTATCCCATGCCGCCCATGCCCCCCGGCGCGGAAGACGGCATCCTTAAAGGAATGTACCTCCTCAAAGAATCGTCGCACCAAGGCGGGCGCGCGCATGTACAACTCCTGGGCAGTGGCGCGATCATGAACGAAGCGATCAAAGCACAAGGCCTACTCGCCTCCGAATTCAACATCGCAGCCGACTTGTGGAGCGTGACCAGCTACAAAGAGCTCCGCCGTGATGGCCTGGCTGCGGAACGTGAACACCGCCTCCACCCCAAGGAATCATTGCGCGATCCCTACGTAACCCAATGCCTGGCTGGACGCGAAGGGCCGGTCGTAGCAGCATCAGATTACGTAAAAACGCTGCCCGACGGCCTACGTCAATGGATTCCAAACACAATGGTGACCTTGGGAACAGACGGTTTTGGACGCAGCGATAATCGTGAGCGCTTGCGTTCGCATTTCGAAGTCGACGCGAACCACATTGCTGTAGCCACGCTCTACGCCTTGATGCGCGACGACGTATTGAGTGCGGACGAAGTTCATCAAGGAATACAAAAGCTCGGTATCAACCCGGATAAAATCGACCCTATTCACGCCTAGTACCATCAATCGAATCCAGAAAAGGCACGCACTGTCATGGCCACAGAATTGAAGCTACCCGAACTCGCCGAAAATGTCGAAACGGTCACCGTCTCACGCGTCCTAGTCTCGGTAGGCGACCGCATCGAAGTGGATCAATCCATTCTCGAGGTCGAGACCGACAAAGCCGCTGCCGAAGTGCCCGCATCGGCCGCGGGCGTGGTCGCCGAAATTAGGACAAAAGAAGGCGACTCCATCAACGTAGGAGAAGTAATCCTCGTCGTCAACGGTGAAGCGGCCGCGCCACCGCCAGAACCAACGGAATCCGCGCCGCCGACG
>JAJDAB010000560.1 GCA_029262095.1 Candidatus Hydrogenedentota bacterium | reverse complement strand
GACGGAATTGATGAGTGCCATTTGTTCCGGCAGTTCTCCCTCATCGGATAAGCCCGCGAGTTGTTTCAAGCCTGCTTCCGCATTGTCGCCCATTGATTCGAGCAGCCCTTGCACTTGATCGCGCACTGCGGCGAGGTCGATCGCATTGGGGTTGGCGTGAACTTCTTTCACGGATTCGCGCAAGACCTTGAGCGCGCCATCAACCGAATCAGCGCAGCCCCATTCCATCGAAATGTGCAAATTGGCGGGTGTATCTCCGTGTGAGAATTGCGGCTGCATATAGAAGCCTTTTTCTCGGACCTTGTCCCCGAGCTCGAAGATATTGATGTCGTCCGACGTAAACGAGAACATGCACATGTCCGGTTTGCCGAGGACGCGCAGGCCGTCGATTGCATTGATGCCGTCGACGAATGTACGCGTCGCTTCCTGGACCTTCTTGATGATTTTCTGATAGCCGGATTCGCCGAGGAAATGGAGGATACTCCACGCGCCTGCATACGGACCGCCCGATTTGGAACTGATGACCGCGGAATTTACGAGGGCGTAGCAGGTATTGCGCCGGTTCGAAAAGTATTGGTGAAAACGCAGGTCTTTCGACTTATACAATACCGACGAAATGTTTTTCGGCGCATATCCGTACTTGTGCATGTCGACGGAGATGGACGTCACGCCCGGCACACTAAAATCGAAGTCGGGCAAATCGAAGCCCAATCGCCGCATGAATGAAAGGTGAACGCCGCCCACGCATCCATCGACATGAAACAGCGTGTCGTTCTCCAACGCGACTTCGCCTATTTCCTGAATGGGGTCGATAACTCCCTGCGCGTAGCCCGGCGCGGAAGCAACGATCAAGATCGTATTCTCTGTGACGGCATCACGAATCGATTGGACATTCGCCTCGAACGTTTCGGGGTCGTAGGCCGTCAAGACCGGTTTGATGTCCATGTACAAGCACGCTTTGTGAAATGCACCGTGAACCGTTTCCGGCAGAACCAACTCGGGCTGTTTGATATGCGGCTTGTTCGCCCGGCACCAATCGCGCGCTGCTTTTACGGCGCATAATATGCTCTCCGTGCCGCCGGTGGTGCAGCTCCCCACCACATTCTCATCGCCACGCAACAACTCGCGCAGAATATGAATAATGTCTGTTTCCAGTTTGTGCATACTCGGAAAAACCGTCCAGTCCAGACCGTTCTCGGTGAGGTATTTGAAGTACCCTTCGTACGCGACATCCATCGCCTCACGGCCCGGGTCATAGGTGTAGCCCAGAATGCGGCCTGAGTCCCAAGGAATATCGTTCTGCTTGAAGCTATCCAACGCGTTCATGATTTCATCGCGCGCCATACCTTCGTATGGAATTACCGATTGAGTCGTTTGCGTAGGGGTCATGGGTTAGATCTCCACCATTGTGTGTAAATAGTCAAAAAGAAAAGCGCGAAATTCCGCGATGTTTGACCGACGTTTGGGGGCGGCACGGAAGTTTCTCCAACTGAATGCGCCCGCGGTGAAATAACTCACGATCAGCCAGTCCGCGCCGCGAAGAAAATAGCCAATATCGAGATCGCGCCGGACCGTTCCCAACGCCTTGCCTCGCTCTAATACCGATTCGAGTCGGCGAAAAAGCTTCAACGTCATGTCCGCTTCGCGCTTGTCAAGATCGTCCGGATCGTCAAGCCAACGCCGTACGGCAAACCGATGCCGAAGCGGATTGTCATGGGCATACGCCAAGAGCTGGTCGATGAGGAGATACAACGCCGCATGGAATCGGTCGCGGTCCGCGATCACCGATTCGTCGATAGCCTCGACAAGTCCATCGACCAACTGTTCATCCTGCTCGCACAGACGTTCAACGACCTTGAGGTACAAGTCACGTTTAGAACCGACGTGATGGTGAACAGTGGCAATGTTAAGTCCGGTCGCAGCGGCGATCTGTCGGGTGGACACCCCGTCAAACCCGCGCTGGGCAAAGAGATCGGTAGCAGCGTCCAGAATGCGCACCGCGCTGGTGGATTCCGTTTTTGAGGCAACAGCCATACGCCCATACTCCATCAATCAATCGATTGATGGAGTATGGGTAAACTAAATCGATAAAGTCAACCAATCATGGTGATGGACTAGAGCCCGATCACGTTGAAACGACGGGTGCCTCAGGCTGGATTCACCCGTACAATTCCCCTTTGAAGGGGGCTAGGGGGATGTTTCGCTCCGATATCTCAACGCTAAAACGCTCTAAAGCATGCGGGATCGGCACGCAAGGGCTCCGACTGATAGAAGAACACGTTGCCCTCAATCCGGACGACGACTAGCGAGATACGTCCGAGAGGACGCGGATAGACCTACGTCGCATCTGGATTGCGCGGCGAAGTTTACGCCAGAGCGATACACGAACGGGCTTGACCGAGTCCGGCTTTGCTGCCGTCATGCCGCCGCTATGAACGGCGATCGTCTCGCTCTCGCTCATGCGCGCCAACAATTCCTCGGTGCGCACGCGTACGTATAAGTAGTCTACATGGTCCATCGGATTCTTCCCTCTACCCTTCTATTCAACGGTATGCCCACTTTTGGTTTCGCCTTTTCGATATGGCATGGAGGAGACCTTTCGTATTGAACCACCAGGGCTATCGATTCAGCGATGCACCAAAAGACTGTGGTAGGCTACTGACTTGTTTCGTGAGGAGTTCGTTGGTGGAAAGCGAGAGACCAAAAGGCAAAACCTTCGGCGTTTACGAGGTCCTGGAAGAACTCGGCCGAGGCGGAATGGGCGTTGTCTACAAGGCCCACGAGGAATCCCTTGGACGCGATGTCGCACTAAAGATTCTGCCTGCCCGTCTTGCGGCGCACGAAAGCGTCGTCGCGCGCTTTCAGCGCGAAGCACGTGCCAGCGCCAGTCTCAGCCACCCGAGCATCACGCCGGTGTACGCGGTCGGTGAACATAAAGGCACGCATTTTATTGCGATGGAGTTCGTTCGGGGCCCGACGCTTCATCAGATCATAAAGGGAAACGGCCCGATCGAAATTGGTGAGGCGCTTCGTATTGTGAAGGAAGTCGCCGATGCGCTAAGAGAAGCCCATCGTCACGGGATTCTTCATCGCGACGTCAAACCCGCCAATATCATGTTCGACCATCGCCGCCGCGTAAAAGTGATGGACTTCGGTTTGGCCCGTGTATCTTCGGAAACCAGTCAGATCACCGGCGAAGGCGCGAGGCTCGGCACGCCTGCATATATGTCACCGGAACAGTGCGAGGGCAAACCACTGGATGTACGTTCGGACATCTACTCGCTGGGCGTCACGCTTTATCAAATGCTCACGAACCAAACGCCGTTTCCTGGCGATGACCCGCGTTCGGTCATGTTCAACATTACGAGTGGTACGTTTCCGAATATCGAAGAGAAGCGTCCGGACTTGTCACAGGGCGTATGTCAATTATTACGCAACATGGTCGCCCGGGATGCAGTGCATCGATACGAATCCGTTCGTAATTTAATCGCAGACGTGGATCACTTACAACGCGACACGAATCATCCCGTTGGTGTTCCGGGCACTGGGTCATTCGGCTTCGCGGATGAGAAACCTTTCGTGGAACCGAAGAGAATTTCTCCGAAGACTTCCGGCGTTCCCGAGACAAGACACGATCGATCGAATCGCGTACCGTTGCGATGGTCGATCGGCGGTATTTCGTTAATCACTTTCATTGTGACTGCGGTAGCCGCATACGTCGTGATCCTCGGTCCAACCGCTCCCATTGCCGAACCGCTTCCATCCACCGAGGGACGCGTCAACCCAGAACTTCCTCCTCCGATTGCAGGGTTAGTCGCGCATTGGTCGTTCGACGAGGGCCATGGTGTGATCGCGAAAGATGCGATTGGTGGCCACGACGGCGTGCTTCATTCGGCGGTTTGGACGAAGGGTGTGCAAGGCACTGGCCTGCAACTTACCGGCGACAAGTCTTCCTACGTTGAAGTGCTTCACAGCGAAGCGCTTTCCCCGACGAACGGCGTGACGGTCACTGCGTGGATCAACATATTCGATCTTCCCCGACGATTTTCCAGCATCGTTTTCAAGTCCGCAGCGGACCCCATTACAACCTATAGCGAGCGGACGTATACGCTTTGGGTCTACCAGGATGAGACGGCAGAGGTTGGCGTGCATTTCGCATCGACGCCTGCAGGAGCTGCAACGCAAGCCTATGATTCTTCAGATGGCAATGAAATCGGCTTTCAGGAGTTTTTTCACATCGCGGGCGTGGTCGATGCAGGGCAGGAACAGATGTCGATGTACGTGAATGGAAGACGGGTTGCGCTGAGCGCCTATCCCGGAAATGCCATTCGCGGAGGAAACGGTCCGCTACGAATCGGAGGTATTTACAATATCGACGGAAGCCGCCAGACAACAGCAGGGGGCTTCGTCGGCGTACTAGACGAAGTTCGAATTTACGACCGTGCGCTAAGCGCTGTAGAACTTCAGTCTGAGATCTCGGCCGTTCGAAACGACCCGACTACCGAAGGGGAAGCGACATTCGCCGATTCGATTGCTGGATACGAACCCGGGCCGGGAGTACGCTCGCTCAACGAAGATCCGAACAAGGCGCTCGGATCGCCTGACAGCGACGGAGATGACCGAAACTTCGTCTCCCTTGGCGAACGGGGAAGCGTTACGCTGTCGTTCGTCGATAATGCGCTAGTGCCCTCGGGCGATCCCGGCGTCGATTTGTGGGTATATGGACTCGCAACAGCCCATATTCGTGAACCAGTCGTAGTACAGATTCGTCGTGGTGAGGGACCATGGATCGATGTTGGACCGGCCAAGAAGTCGCTCCCCGGAATCGATATCGATGCTTACATCAATCGGGGCGTCGAACCAACAGCTTCGTATGACCAGGTCCGCTTGATTGATCGGAGCAAGCGCTCGAGGATTCCAAGGAGCGGCGCCAGCATCGACGCAGTGGCCGCAATACGATCAACGCAAGCGGTGGCTCCAACCATCTAGGCGAATGGCCCCTTTCTCCTAACACGCGCTCTCGGCATTGCTAGCCTCAAGGTTCGCGCGGAAATTTCAGATGAGTTAATGTGACTCCAGCTGGAGGGTGCGGGATGAAGAGACGGACGTTTTTGCAGAGTGCGTTGGCGGGAGCAGCGACCGCAAGTTTGGGCGGTAATGAGGCTGGCGCCAATCAGGCGTCGAAACCCAATATTCTTTGGATCACGTGCGAAGACATTAGCGCGCACATCGGGTGTTACGGCGATGCTGAAGCGACCACGCCACACTTGGACGCGTTGGCGGCGCAGGGCGCGCGTTATGACAATGCGTATTCGATTTGCGGGGTCTGTGCGCCAAGCCGATCGTGCTTGATCACGGGGATGTATCCACCAAGCATCGGCACACATCATATGCGATGCAACAATCCGCCGCCGTCACACGTCCGTTGTTTCCCCGAATACTTGCAGGAGGCGGGATACTACTGCACGAATAACGCGAAGACCGACTACAATTTTCCGCCGCCGAAGACCGCGTGGAATGAAAGTAGTCGAAAAGCCCATTGGCGGAACCGACCGGACGATGACCAACCGTTTTTCTCTGTATTCAATTTCACGGTGACCCACGAATCGCGTATCGGCACTTTACCCAGCGGGATGCGTGAACAAGAACGATCCTTGTTACCAGCGGCCCGGCACGACCCGGCGAAAGCCCAATTGCCGCCGTATTATCCCGACACTCCGGTGATTCGTAAGCATTGGGCGCACTACTACGATCTCATTACGGCAATGGACGCGCAGACCGGCGAGATTCTGCGGCAACTTGAAGAAGATGGCCTCGCGGACAATACGATCGTGATGTGGTTTAGCGATCACGGTGCCGGACTTCCGCGTGCGAAGCGTTGGCTATACGACTCGGGATTGCACATCCCGATGATTGTGCGTTGGCCGGGCGTCATCGAACCGGACAGCGTGCAGAACGAGTTAGCGAGCTTCGTCGATTTTGCACCAACGGTGTTGTCATTGGCGGGCGTGACGCCGCCGGACCATATGCAAGGGCAAGTGTTGCTCGGGGAAAATGCTGCGCCGCCGCGTGAATACGTCTACGGCATGCGCGATCGCATGGACGAACGCTACGACCACATCCGAGCGGTACGGGATAAGCGATACAAGTACATTCGCAACTACGAACCCCATCGCGCGTATGACCAATATCTAAACTATCCTGAGAGCTATCCCGTTATGCAAGAAATGAGACGGATTCAGGCTGCGGGTGAATTAAGTGACGAGCAACAACTGTACTTCAGGCAAGAGAAGCCGCTCGAAGAACTATACGACACGGATGAAGACCCGTATGAACTCTACAACCTTCTCGACGACCCGTCTCGTGAGGCCGTAATCAATCGGATGCGAAACGCGATGAACGCATGGGAGATCGAAATCGGCGATCTGGGGGCCATACCGGAGTTTGCCCTAGGAGACTGGCTTGCGGGTCCGACAAAACTTGCGTCGGATCCGGACCCCAATCGTTACCCTGTCGCATCAGGCGGACCCTGGCTTGGCCGATCCGCTGAAAAATGGTCGGGATATCTGAATTCGACCGATCGTCTTCGACGCATAACAACGGCCAAGGCGCTAGGAACATTCGGCGTTATAGCCCCACTCGTCGACGAACCGGATCCGTTGTTCATGTATTGGGCGTATGGGTCGATGGCCCATTCCCAGCTCGACATTTCCGAATCAAATTGGGAACGCTGGAGCTGGATGCTCGAATCCGAAGAGGCCCCTCGCAAATTGGGCGCTGCAACGCTGTTCGTAGAACGCGGTCGCGCGGACGACGCGATGCCCGCGTTGCGCGAGTTAATGAAATACGAGAATGAATTTGTACGGTTGACGGCGGTGCAACTGCTTGAACAGGTTGGGCCGTCAAATACAGTGGCCAAACAATTGCTTGAAGCCGCGAAAAGCGATAAGAACAACTACGTGAAACAGACCGCAATACACGCGCTGACCGTCTGAAGCCGCGTGAGAATAAGCGGCGATACGTTATTATGTCGACGAGCAGTACAAGATGGCCACTGTGCCTGGAGTCTTCATGAACGAAGATCGCGACCAAGAGAA
>JAJDAB010000559.1 GCA_029262095.1 Candidatus Hydrogenedentota bacterium | reverse complement strand
GGGCAAAACCGGGTTGCTCATCACCGACCAGTCATTCGCCGACTTCGATCTTAGACTGGAATACAAGGCAACCGGAACCGCAACCGCCTTCGTCCGCGGCCACGAATTGCCCACAATACCCATTCCTGATGACACTCCGGGCAACGAACTCAAGCGCGACGTTTACGGATACACCGTGCCATTGACCGGAGCGGGTGCGGGCTCGATAGGTGACCGGCTGGTACGCGGTGAACTGGCCAGCACAAAAGGAGCAAGCAAAGACGGATGGAACTCGCTAGAGATAGTCGCACGCGGAAACTCCATTTCCGTTTTACTTAACGGAAAAGAATCAGCGAGCGTCGAAGACTACGGCTTCACCGCCGGGAAAATCGGGCTACTGATGGAAGGTGGCGAATTTCGTGTTCGAAACGCCAAGGTCGAAGACCTCGGTCGAGACGGCTCATGGAAGGCGCTCTTCAGGGGCAAAGACCTCGACGGCTGGGTCGAGTGGGGGACAGAGACCTGGACCGTGAACGACGGCATCATTGAAGGTACGAGTGGCCCGGACAAATCGGAGGGCTATCTCGCTACGCACGAACAGTGGAGCGATTTTCACGTGCGCGGCACGTTCAAGATTCTCGGCGACGGCAATTACGGCCTCTTCTATCATTCGACCATCGCGTACAACGACAAGCAGTATCCAATTATCTCAGGGATTCAAACCGAGGTTGCGCCTGGAACGCCCAGTCCCTCTGGTTGGCTGTACGAGAGCTACAAGCGCGGCTGGCTCGAAGAACCGGACAACTCAGACCCTGCGGCGTATGCGCTGAACGAAGGCGAGTGGAACGAGATCGAAGTGCTGTCGAAGGGCAATCGTGTCATCACATGGGTCAACGGCATTAACGTCGCCGACTTCACCGACGCCACGCCGAATTACGATAAGGGCGCATTCGCGCTGCAGCTACATGCGGGCGGCGCCGAGGGGATACTTTGGAAAGATCTCTTTGTGAAGGAATAGTTTGAAGGGACGGGCACCGAAATCTCGGCTGACCAGGTAGATTTCTCAACTTCGTTCGAAATGACAGATTGGATCGAGGCTCGTCCAAAGTCGGATTACTCAACCCCAGGTTCGTAGTTCCGCTTTTAAGCGGCAAAAAACGAGCGGAGTCCGACCGCCTGAAGGCGGTCGGACTCATGTTTCCAGCTGCGATTACTACTTCAAGAACTCAGGAAACTTCTCTTTCAGTTTCTTCACTTTCGGGTCGGATACTTGGCGAATGTACCCATGCACAGGGTTATTGTTCGCGAAGTCCTGGTGATATTCCTCGGCGACATAGAACGTGTCATTCGGTTCGATGGTCGTCGCGATGGATTTGGAAAACTCACCAGCCGCGTCGAGTTGTTTGATGTAGGCGGCTGCGACGTTCTTTTGTTCGTCATCTGTCGGGAATAGGGCCGTGCGATATTGCGTACCCTTGTCCGGGCCTTGCTTATTCAGTTCGGTCGGATTGTGCGTCGCAAAGTGGATGCGCAGCAACTGGCCATAGGTGACTTTCGATGGGTCGTACTTGAGACGGATAGCCTCTGCGTGTCCGGTCGTTCCGGTGCAGACCGCTTCGTAGCTCGGGTTTTTCACTTTTCCGCCAATGTATCCGGACACGACATCGGTGACGCCATCAACGTTTTCGAAGACGGCTTCGGTACACCAGAAACATCCGCCCGCGAATATGGCAGTCGCCTCACCGGTAGCGGCCGCAAGTTCCGCGTCCAATTCCGGCTCAGGCAAACGGTCGCCAACTTTCGGCATCGACTTCTCCTTCTCTAATTCTTTTGCCATCTTTTCGCCCTCCGCCTTCAGGTCGGTTTTGGCAACGAAACGCAGCGACTCCGAGTTCATGCAATACCGCAATCCGGTCGGCTGGGGGCCATCTGAAAAGACGTGTCCTAAATGACCGCCGCAACGTGCGCAGACATTTTCAATGCGCACCATGCCGAGGGTCACATCCTTCTTGTCGAGCACATTTTCTTTGGCGACCGGTGTGTGAAAACTCGGCCAACCAGTTCCCGATTCAAATTTCGTGTTCGAATCGAAGAGCGGAAGCGAGCAGGCGGCACAGACGTATAGACCTTCCGCTTTGTTTTTCAGCAACGCACCGGTCCCGGCACGTTCCGTACCCGCTTTACGAAGAATGTAATACTGATCAGATGTGAGTTTCTTGCTCCACTCGTCTTCGTTCAGATGGAGGCGCGCGGCGTTCTGAGCAGGCGCGAGTTCTCCATCCGGCCCTAATAAGCGAAGAGGGACTTCGCTCGGGCCGGCTTCTTCAGCGTCGGCGACATTTCGCGGTACTAGGTTCGTGACAATAATGACCGCAGCCATAACAGCGACGACGGCGACCAGGCTAATTGCTACAGTCTTCGGATTCATAATTCACCTCTCGGCTTGGTAGACTTCTGAGTAACGGTGCTATATTCGCTCAAGGGACCGCTTCGATGCCAATAACTTTACATATCAACACGACAACGGGCCCGCACTATTCCATAAACATTGAAAATCAAAGGACTTAGTACAGACACAACAGGACCCTGCGAATTGAAGAATTGGACCAAATCCGCTCAATTAGTCCTCCATTTGCGTGAATGTGCGCAGGTGCGCTAGACTACCCGGCCTGCCAATGCGCATAGAACCGTGTTTCGAGCGAGAATATCCCTGATTGGCCGAACGGAGAGTAACAGTGAAAAAAGATGTACATCCAGATTACGTAACCTGCGCCGTTTCGTGCGCATGCGGCAATACGTTTGAGACGCGCGCGACGAAGCCCGAGATCAAGCTCGACATCTGTTCCAATTGTCATCCCTTCTACACCGGAAAACAGAAGCTCGTCGATGCGGAAGGTCGCGTAGACCGATTCATGCGCAAGTATGGAAAAACGGCAACGAGTTAAGCCGGCCGTTCGCGCGGCACACGATTACGCATGGAGCGAACGATGTATCAAAAGCTCCTCGATATCACCGAGGAGCACGCCCGCCTAAACGAGCGCATGTCGACGCAAGAAGTTGCGTCGAATCCCTCCGAATTCGCGAAGGTCGCAAAGGCGCAGTCCGAACTCAATGCCGTTGTCCAGTCTTTCGCCAAGTATCAGGACGCTGAATCCCGGTCCAAAGAGGCCGAAACAATTCTCAGCGACGAGTCCGATGCCGAGTTGCGCGAAATGGCGGAGGTCGAGCGCGACGAGACCAAGGTCGAACTCGATTCATACGAGCAAGAACTCAAAGTTCTGCTCATCCCGAAAGATCCAAACGACTCTAAGAATACCATCGTAGAAATTCGCGCCGGGACCGGGGGAGATGAAGCGGGACTATTCGCGTCGGACCTTTTCAAGATGTATGAACGATTCGCCGAATTGAAGCATTGGAAAATCGATATTTTGAACAGCAATCCGACCGGTCTTGGTGGATTCAAGGAAATCACGTTCAAAATCGACGGCGACAATGTCTATAGCCAGATGAAATTCGAGGGCGGCGGCCATCGCGTGCAACGCGTACCCGCGACCGAATCGCAGGGCCGGGTCCATACTTCCGCAGCGACCGTTGCGGTATTACCCGAGGCCGAAGCGGTCGATATTGAAGTCGACCCGAGCGACCTGCAAATCGATGTCTATCGCTCCAGCGGTCCTGGTGGTCAGAGCGTGAATACGACCGACTCCGCCGTTCGTATCACCCACAAGCCGACGGGTGTAGTGGTGACGTGTCAGGACGAGAAGTCACAGCACAAGAACAAGGCGAAGGCCTTGCAGGTATTGCGTGCGCGTTTGCTTCAAGCAAAACAAGATGAGGAAGCGGCGCTGCGTTCGGACGAACGGCGCAGTCAGGTCGGCAGCGGTGATCGTAGTGAACGTATCCGAACCTACAACTTCCCGCAAAACCGGCTGACCGATCACCGGATCAATCTGACGCTACATCGCCTGGAACAAGTCATGCAGGGCGAATTGCAGGAAGTGGTCGATGCGCTCGTCACGGCCGACCGCGCCTCCCATCTCGCCGCCGAATCATGACCACGATTGGCGAGTGGCTTGCTCACGGTGAGCAATCGCTTGCCGCCGTCACCGAAACGCCGCGGTTAGACGCGGAAATCCTCTTGTGCGAAGCGCTCAAGCTCACGCGTCCGCAGCTTCTTTCACGACTTTCTGATATGTCGGATCCAGCGTCG
>JAJDAB010000558.1 GCA_029262095.1 Candidatus Hydrogenedentota bacterium | reverse complement strand
GACATCCGTTCGTCTGTAAGGAGTCTCCATGCCAAAGACCCAACGTACTCCGTCGCGCTCTCAAGTCTACACCGCAGACACCTGGGACTTGACCCCTTTGTATAAGAGTGACGCCGCCTGGAAACGCGCATTCGCCACACTAGAGAAAAGTGTCACGGCGTTCGACAAGTACAAAGGCAAACTCGGCAATTCTCCAAAGACTTTGCGTGCGTGTTGCGACACGGAAAACGAGTTAGATCAACTCGCGGAACGATTGAGTTATTACGCGTTCTTGAAGTCTGCGGAAGACGTATCGAATAGCACGTATCAGGGCATGGTCGGCCAATTCATGAATGTGGCGACCCGGATGCAAGAAGCGACAAGTTTTGTTGCGCCGGAAATACAGTCCATATCGAGGGCGAAGATGGACAAGATGTTGAAATCGCCGACGCTCAAAGACTACCGGTATGCACTCGAAAAGTTGTTGCGGTATCGCCCGCACATCCTGTCACAGAAGGAAGAGCGGCTGCTAGCGATGCAAGGGGAAATTGCGGGTACGGCACGCAAAGTTTTCGATCAACTACACGATGCCGACATGAAGTTCGGCACCATGAAAGACGAAAACGGTCACGAGATGGAATTGACCAACGGTTCATACCGCGTCTTTGTCGAATCGCCAAAACGAAGCGTGCGAAAGAAAGCGACCGAACAATACTACGCGGCGTATGAAGCGCACGCCAACAGTTTGGCTGCAACGTTAAGTTCATCTGTATTGCAGGACGTGTATCAGGCCAGGGTGCGGAATCATCCCTCGGCGCTGGAAGGCGCGTTGTTCGCAGACGACGTACCCGTCTCGGTGTATACGAATCTCGTTGATACCGTTCACAAACACTTAGGCACGGTGCATCGATACCTTGAAGTGCGACGCAAAGCACTCAAACTAAAAGACCTGCATTCATATGATACCTACGTCCCAATCGTAGAAATGCCGCGACCGAATATTCCGTACAAGAAAGCGGCGGACACCATCGTTGAAGCGTTTAAGCCGCTGGGCGCCCCGTATTGCAAGGCGTTGAAAGCAGGGCTGGATGGCCGTTGGGTGGACCGGTACGAAAACCAAGGCAAACGCAGCGGCGCATTCTCGGCGGGCGGATATGTCGGACCGCCGTACATGTTGATGAACTATAACGCAGCGGGTATGGACAGTATGTTTACGCTCGCGCATGAAGCGGGCCACTCCATGCACACCTATCACAGCGCGCGGCATCAGCCGTATCAATACTATGACTACACAATTTTCGTCGCGGAAGTCGCGTCGACGTTTAACGAAATGCTGCTGTTCAAACACCTGTTCGACAATGCGAAGAACAAAACCATGCGCGCCTACCTCATCAACAAACAGATTGATGACCTGCGCGCAGTTATCGTTCGGCAAACGATGTTCGCGGAATTCGAGAAAATCATTCACGAAGCCGCCGAAGCGGGTGAACCGCTCACCCTCGAACGTTTGCAGAATGATTATCGCGGCCTGCTGGAAGCCTACTTCGGCCCGAAGTTTGTGATCGACGATATCCTCGCACTGGAATGTCTACGCATCCCGCATTTCTACAGCGCGTTCTACGTCTACAAATACGCGACTGGCATGTCGGCGGCAATCGCGCTATCCAAAATGGTGCTCGAAGGTGGGACAAAAGAGCGCGACCGCTATCTCACCTTCCTCCAGAGCGGCGGCTCGAAGTTCCCATTGGAGTTGCTGCGAGATGCCGGTGTAGACATGTCAAAACCAGAACCGGTCGACGTGGCAATGCAGCATTTCGGCGCCCTGGTGGATGAGCTTGAAGGGTTATTGTAGGGAGGCCTAAGACTTGGTCAGTCCCAGTCCGTGAAACGCCGCCGGACGAGCAAAACCAGGAAAAACGGTCCGCCTAGAACTGCCGTGATGATGCCGATGGGAATTTCGGCGTCGAAGAGTTGACGGGCGGCGATGTCGCAGAAGCAGAGGAACGCTCCGCCAGCGGCCATGCTGAGGGGCATGAGGATTCGGTGGCGCGACCCCGTGAGGCTGCGAACGGCGTGGGGAACGATAAGTCCCACGAATCCGATCGGGCCGACTTTCGAGACGATGACTGCGGTCATGAGTGAGCAGGTGAGAAATGTGATCGCCTGCAACCGGCGGACGTTTACACCGCGACCGGCGGCGAGCTCGGGGCCGAATCCGAGTTGGTCGAATTGGCCTGCGTGCAGGAGCAATACGATGGCGCAGGGAACGACGCCAACGATCAACGTGATCACCGGTTCCGCGCCGAGCAAGTCGACCCCGCCCATGAGCCAGCGGTCCATATTGACGAGTTGGCTGGGCAACGCGAAAAAACGCATGAGCATGATGCCCGCGTTGGCGAACATGCCCATCGTGACGCCCGCCAACAACAACACCGCAGGCGAAAGCCGTTCGCGTTGGTTGGCGAGGAAGTAGATGAACCCAACGTTGAACAGGCAGAACGCGAACGCTGCGGCTTGCACGAACGAGAATCCGATCACGTCCGAATGAAGCAACACGCTTCGAAAGGAACCGGTCTCTGATTGCGCTGCAGTCTGGACGACAATGGTCGCGACCCATGCGCCGAACGCACCCCAGCTTGCAATGCCAAGGGTATAGGGCGTGGCGAGTGGATTACGCAGCAACGCCTGAAAAGAACACCCCGCCAACGCAAGGCCCGCGCCAGCCAACAACGCCAACATCGTGCGCGGTAGACGTTGTTGCGTGAGGATGTGCCAGTTTGGCGCTACATCCGCGTTGGTACGCCATTCATCCCACGCGCGGGCGACGCTGATCGATTCCGTTCCGGTCAACAAGCTCGCAGCGGCGAGCGCCAATGTTACGATCACAATGATAAGCGGTGCCGCGCGGCTCATCGTGATTGTCTCGAACGTGGAGATGCGCTGATAAACGGTGTGTGTTCGATTGGATGCTCCGAAACGCTGATGGGCGATCCATAGGCTTCTGATAACGTCGTCTCAGCGAAGACGTCGACCGGCGTGCCTTGGGCAACCGGTTCGGGCGATCCGCCGGAGAGCAACAATACATTGCCGCAAAACTGGGCCGCGAGATTGAGGTCGTGTGTCACTACGCAAACGCCGTAACCGTCTTCGGCGAGCCGTCGAAGGAGATCGAAAATCTCAACCTGATGATGCACGTCCAACGAAGAGGTCGGTTCGTCGAGCAGCAGCAGTGCGGGTTCTTGCGCCAGAATACTCGCGAGCATGACGCGTTGACGCTCGCCGCCGGACAGCGTCATGAATTCACGGCGGCGCAGATCCGTGCAGTCCGCCGCGTCGAGGCAACGTTCGGCGACATCACGATCATGCGGCGTCAACGTTCCCAGCGCGCCAAGATGCGGATGGCGGCCTAGGCATACAGTCTCAAAAACCGTGAGCGAAAATGTGGGTTGTACAGACTGCGGAAGAAATGCCACGCGTTGTGCGCGCATCCGATGACCAATACGCGCCATGGGCTCACCATCCAGCGTTACGGTACCGGAAGCCGGAGCCAACAATCCGCCGAGAATCCGTAGAAGCGTACTCTTACCCGAACCGTTTGGCCCCACGATACCGGTGAATTCGCTCGATTCGATATTGATTGACGCACGGTTTAGGACCGGTTGGCCGCGTTCATAGGAGAACGCTACGCCGTCAGCGATTAGATGCGCGCTCATTTCGAGGGCTCGGGGTGAATCCAAGCCGCAAATCGTTCAGCGATGAGCGCGACGCGCGGGCCGGGACGAAGCCCGTACGATTCAGTGAATAGATGAATTCGCCCGTTGCGGACTGCAGGCAGCGAATCGAGCGTGTCCCAATCCGAACGATACGCAGCGGCTTCGTCGTCGGTCATCGGCTGACCCGCGTGAAACTCAATGACGACATCCGGCGCGAGCACAACGACACTTTCCTTGGACGCTTCAAAATACGTCGATTCAGCATCGGCGAAGATATTGGTTCCGCCCGCGACATCCACCAACTCGGATACGAAAGAATTTCCGCCGACAGTGAAGAGCGCATTCAGGTCGTGATCGGTACGAAACGTGAGGACCAACACCTTGGGTTTCGGCTTGCCCGCAACGCGATCGCGAACCGCCTGGAGTTCGGAATCGATTTGCGTCCATAGCGCGATGCCGCGATCGGGCACCCCGAGCGCATCCGCCACAATGGCAATTCCGCTTTCGATTGTTGCGAGGTTATCCATATGCGCGTTTACCGTGCGGATACCGTTCATCTCAGCGAACGTCGCGACTTTCTCATGCTCACCCGCAAGCAACATCATCTCCGGCGAGAGGAGCGCAATCTTTTCTAAGTTTGGAGAAAGATAATCGCCCGCGTCGGGAAGCGCGTCGACTTCCTGGGGGTAATCGCAATACGAACTGACCGCCACGATGCGGTCGCCCTGATCGAGCGCAAATACGGTCTCCGTGATGTTCGGCGAAAATGAAATTACCCCCGCGCGAGGTGTGGGCGTTTCTTCGGACAGGCCGCAACCGACGGCGACCAGTAAACACAGCGCAAACGCGATACGTGCGGACACCATCTACTGCGCGCGCGCGATGCGATCCGCGACATCGTCGCGAAAACGGTCGATGTGCGCCAGAACGAATGCCGCAGGATCCAATGTCGTATCAGTAACGAGCGGCGTCAGGTCCATCGCGTATGTTAGCCCGGTCGTTTCGTCTGTGGCGTGTGAGGCGGCGTAGGTTGCATGTGCGCGACGTCGGCCGAGCGTAGCAAGGTCGTACCGTTTTCCACCCGCGATTTGGGAGTCGAAGACGCCGACCAGTGCCGCTTGCAAATTCTCGTGTGCCGAACAATCCATCGCAATTTTTTCGTCGTCCAATAGCCAATCGAGATCGCGCCAGACTTCGCAGCCCAGTAGCCGTTTCGGACGCGAGTCCTCCGGGACGCTGCGAATCGCTTCGATAACTTTCAGGGTGACCCCAATATGCGTATCGTGTTTATCCGCAAGGTTGTGCGTGTAGATGGTGTCCGCGCCAGCAGCCCTTACGATGTCGGCCAAGTCTTCCACCGGTTGTTTGTCCGCGCCGTCTTTGATCGCACTGCTGGGGTAATCGAGCAACACTTGCGATCCAAACTCTCCGATGGTTGCCGCCTTAATTTGTTCTTGCGCACGCACCACGCACATTTCGTCGTCGGTGTAATCGGCATAGACACCCGCCCGTGGCGACCCGCTCCCACTAGTCACGACAACGCCGCAAAACCAGGCGTCTTGCCGTTGATAACACGCCAGGATACCTTCGACCGCCATAATCTCAAGGTCGTCTTGGTGCGCGCCGATCGCGAGATGCGTCGTGCGCGACAACGCCTCGAGCATCGGAACGCCGTCTGGCACCACAAGTCGGGCTGATGAATTACGAAACGTCACTGGGGTCGCTTTCCTTTTTCGCGTCCGCGTTTAGATGCGCGCGCAGATCGCTGAGGTACGCCACCGAACCAGCGTCCGGTGCGAGGCGCAAAATTACGCGAAACATCGGCACATGCCATGTGCCGTTTTTCACGGTGGTTAAACTATTCATGGTGACGGTGGTCCCCTCACCATCCGGTTCAAGAAAATATTCCACGCGCGCCGTCATGGGTACGACGGCATCTTCGAAGAATCGCAACAGCCGTTTGGGCGCTTCGGACTCGCCCGTTCGAACCGTAATCACCGTGCTACCGATATCCTCCTTCCACGCTGGACCATCGTTTTCGTCCGGCAGTGGCATTGTTTCCCTTCGCATTGAAGCGGAGACGGGGTTGCGTTCGTAGTCCGCCATCGCGGCCCAAACCACTTCCGGCGGTTGCGTGTAGTTCATCGATACCGAAGACGTTACGTCTTCGCCGAGTGCGGAACCGACCGCGAACATTCCACCAACCAGTATGACGATCAGCGCAATGGCAGCGCCAAGGAGGATGAGCCACCAACGGCGGCGTTTGGGTGTCGATTCGTTTTCCGTCATAGCGTTTGTCCTTCTAAGAAATTCGTCGCAGGATAGCATTCCGGGGCGTGGCGTTGCAGATTCAATTCCTGGCAATGATTGACGATCCAGCCGCGCATCCCGAACCGTCGCGGGCATAGATCATAAACTGTCATTCCGAACGGACGTGTCTCAAAGAGTGCTTAGATCGCGGGTAGACTCGCCGCGGCGATGGATTGTCCGACACGCCGGGCGCGTTCATCCGGTAACTGCACTTTGATCGTCTGTGAGAGATCCGGAAATTCTGTGGCGAGAACTTCGCATGCGTGTTTAACCAACAAATCGCCGCCTCGTCCCGAGGTACACCGCCCAAGAATAAGGACGTGCTTGAGCGTATAGAAATCCGCGTAATGCGCGAGTGCATAGCCGAGTGCGTAACCCATGGTCGTCCAGATGGCTTCCGCGCCTACATCGCCGTCTTCGAGCGCCGATTGAATATGCTTTAGTTTTTCCGCATCTGTGACGCCGTCGGGCAGCGTGATACCCGCTTTATCCGCCAGACGAAACGGGCATTGCTGAGAGAGATACAACGCGCCAGTACCGCGATCACCCGACCATTCGTCGACGGGCGCGTTTGCGTGGTACGCGATGGGCGCGAATGCGAGTTCGTTTAGCCAGCCCGTGATATTACCCTCCGGCGTCACATAGCCGCCCGCTTCGCTTGAACCGAGCGCGATGCCGAGGACCGGATTGTCTTCCAGGGACATAGACCCGGCGAGCGCGGTGACTTCGCCGTCGTTCACGATTTCCAACGGCACGCCCATCTCTTTGCGGATGCGCGTAAAAATGCTACGAACTTCGTCATAGCGATCAGCAGGAATGCCGCGAAAGAGTGAAGCGACCATGACGCGGTTGTTGATCAATACCCCGGCTGAACTGCCGCCGATAGCATCCACACGCGGGAGCTTCGACGCGGCTGTCTCGAGCGCCTTCCGGATTTCGCGGTAATGATAATCCGGGTCCGATTGCTTTCGCGGTTCCCAAACCACTTCTTCGCTAAACACCGCTTCGCCATCGATCACGGCAGACACTTTTCGATCCGACGCACCCAGATCGAATCCGATGCGGCAACCGTCCAAGTGACGTCCAAGCGGTTGGGTCGCATCGCGTTCTTCTGGCACGTTTTCCGGTAAGCAGGATTCGATGGTGAATGTCTTTTCGTAGACCTGTTCGCCCATAAATTTGTGATCGAATGCACGCGCGCCGTCTGGCGAATACGTTTGTCCTAAAGATTGGCCGATGGAGTTAGGGCCTCCCACGTGTACCCGCCACGCGCCGCGCTGCCATAACAGAAATTTTAGGATGCGCTCGACGTAGTGGAAATTGGCGGCGGCTCCATCATGGTCTTCTCTAAACACCCGTGTCTCGAAGCGGGAAATCGAACCATCGCCACGCTCGAGGCCGAGTACAAGCGGCACGCCGCCGACGTCGTTGACAGCATCGCGAAACGCGCGATTGGCCAATGCCGCCGGGCGAAAATCGGGTTCCAGCGGTGGACTTAGCTTTGGCTCGGGTAATTCGAATGCATCAATCGGCATAGAAACGTGTTGTTCAACCTTCGTGTGTTGTGAATCGGATTCGTGGAACGGAGATATAGTATGCTTCGCGCTTTCGTTTGGCGATTGGCAAAGTTGGAGCCCACATTATGCAGGAATTTCAAGGTAAAGTCGCGGTAATTACAGGCGGCGCGAGCGGTATCGGCCTGGCAATGGCAGAGGCATTTGCCGGGGTGGGCATGAACTTAGTGCTGGCAGACATCGAGGAGAAGCCGCTTAACGAAGCGGTCAATGCGATGAATTCGGCGGGCACGCAAGCGATCGGCATGGTCACGGATGTGACGAAGACCGAGCAGCTGGAAGCGCTGGCTGACCAAGCGTATGAACGTTTTGGCGCGGTTCACGTGTTGTGCAACAACGCGGGCGTCGGTGTGGGCGGACCGGCGTGGTCGATCTCGAAGGAAGACTGGGATTGGATTCTTGCGGTCAATCTACATGCTGTAATCGATGGCGTCCGCATATTCGTACCGCGCATGTTGGAGCAAGATTCCGAAGGCAGCATCGTCAACACCGCGTCCATCGCGGGACTCACGTCCGCGCCAAGCATGGCACCGTATTTCGTGAGTAAGCACGGCGTAGTCACGCTGTCCGAATGTTTGCACCATGATTTACAGATGGTGGGATCGAAATTGCGGGTGTCGGTCGTATGTCCGGGTTGGGTCAACACGCAAGTCGTCGAATCGGATCGAAACCGGCCGGGTGGCCCATTAAAAGATGAGGATCTCGATCCCCTGTTCGGAATGGTCCGCGAGTCGTTACGGGCGACGATGCCAAACGCGATGCCGCCATCCGAAGTCGCTGATCTGGTCGTTGACGCGATTCGCAATAACAAGTTTTACGTGTTGCCGCATCAGACCTGGAAACCAATGATCGAAACGCGGATGCAGGACATCCTGGAAGAACGCGACCCGACATTGAGCACTCCGCCGGATTCCCCGATCGATCTGGGTTAGGTGTAGTAAATCAAACTTTGATGACGTACGATGAGCAGTATGGTTAACGGATGGAAGGCACAGGTCGCGATGGCGGCCGCCGCAGCACTGATCATCTGCGTCGTGATGGCGTACCGTCAACCGGGATATATCTACGAGCAATTGGATCGGCGGCCCGTTCCCGCGCTTGAGACCATCGAGTTCACTTCTGAATCATTGGATCAGATTTACCAGTTGTACGTTCAATTGCCGCCGGGATACACCGATTCGAATACGCGGTATCCGGTTTTGTATGCAGTCGATGGGCGGCCCGCCACGCAATTGTACAGCGGCGCGGTGTTACCCCTGATGCGGCGACGCGAGATTTCCGATGTCATTATCATCGGCATCGGTTACGCGGGGAACCAGCGGCTCATCATCGGCAGCACGTTTTTGGATTCGAGGCGTGCTCGCGATTTCACGCCCGTGCCGAACATTGCGATGCCACAGTCCGGGCAGGCAGACACGTTTCTGACGTTTCTCGAGGACAAAGTCATTCCGTTTATCGATGCGACCTACCGCACGGATTCGAATGATCGCAGCGTCGGCGGTTATGAACTCGGAGGATTGTTTAGTTTCTATGCCATTCTATCGCGCCCGGACTTGTTTCAACGGTGCCTCGCGATTGAACCACGTTTTTCGTGGGAAGACGATCACATCTTCGAGGTCGAAGCACAAATCGCAGAGACCGGCATGTTATTAAATGCATCGGTCTATTTCGCGTCGTTGGGCAGCGATCTTAATCGTCTGTCTGGTGAAGCGATGATGGCGGATACCCTACGCAGCCGGGCGATTCCCGGATTGAAGACCGAACACGCTGTCGCTTCCGGGCGCAGCCAGTTCGCAGCCATCCAAGACGCAGTAGCCAATGGACTGCGGTTTTTCCATGAACATCCCCTACAGTAACCGCTTACGTTCTATCTGAGCGTGCTGGTTGGGAGCCTGCCACTCGTCCCTCATGATGATCCTTTGCCTCGCGCCCGAACGCGGAGACTCGGGACGTTTAGCATAGTTTGGGCAATGATTTAGACGTGTCGGTCGCGGCGTCCTTTTGGTTTCTGGTGCGCGTTTCTTGACTTGCAAACTAGTTTGTGATACAAACTGATTAATGGATCTTAGCCCAATTTCCTGCAACTCAACGGGAGCCGCTCACTATGGACGAGACGAAAAGAAATGTTGGCGTGAACGATTTGGCGGAGATTCACGCCCTAGGACGTTGGACTCGGCGCTATGTACACAGTCGCAGTTTGCCCGTGTTAGCCAGTTTGGTCGTATTCGGCGTGCTCATGGTGCTATTGCTAATGCTCTGGTCCGCAGCCGGTGACGCCTATCGATCGGGAAACGCGTTTCTGCTCGTTGTTTGCGGTTTTGGGCTCATCATTGCTCATGTAGTCCTCGCTTGGTTGAGCGTACCGCGTTGGGGCGGGAAATGGTTACAGCATTGGGCATGGCGTTACTACGATCGGGAAGGCGAAGTTACTCCTAAAATGTCGTTGCCCCAGAAACGAATGCAGTTTATGGGTGGTAGCGTTGCGGTCGTTTTTGGTGTATGCATTCTGGGACACGTTGCGCTCAAGCTTGCCGGGGTGGTAGGCGAGGAACTGATACTGCCAATTCAGGCGCTTTACGTTGTGCCGTTCCTCACATTTCTGTTTGTCGCGATGCGTGCTTACACCATGCTCCTCTATCCGATTTTATATGGAGCGCATGCGGCCGTGGTCGCGTTCGGTCAACCAGATCCGCTGATACGTTTCGTGCCGCCGGAATTCAGTTCGTTTGCAGCGATAATCCTCTATGGTGCAATCGCGGTACTCATGTCGCACATATACAACCGTATCGCTTTATCGCGCATGTCCCATCACGGCCGCGTGGAGTCGAAGTAACATGGCGGAAGTAGACCGCATCATTCACGAACCTGTTCGCCTCAAGGTCATGTCTGTGTTGGATGGAGTGAAGGAGGCTAATTTCACGTTCTTGACGACAGCGCTGGGACTTACTAACGGCAACTTGTCCTCACACATTGATCGGCTGGAAAAGGCAAACTATGTGGAAGTGAGGAAATCGTTCGAGGGCAAAGTGCCGCGA
>JAJDAB010000557.1 GCA_029262095.1 Candidatus Hydrogenedentota bacterium | reverse complement strand
AATGAACGCCGAGGGCGTCACCAACGTCCTTCGAAAGCGGCTACGAAACGGGAACATCACGGTCGCCAATAACCGGAACGTTCGCACCGCAGACCATGAAATCGTCTTCGCCATCGAGAATAGACCGTTCGCCCAAGTCCGTGTCGAACCAGAACCAACTCCGGAGAGTACCGTTGCACACCTCGGCCTAGCAAGCGAGCGTGCGGTTGATGATGTAGCCCGCACACTAAGGCGTTCGCTTCACACTATGCCAATGGAAAAACGCTCCGTGCCCGTGCCGCGAGAAAATAGCGACGCGGTATGGTCGTTTGTGTCCATCGATATTGATATGGCTGCGCCATATGATCCCATACGATCGGGAGCCGCACTCGCCGCGTTGCCGAAAGGCGTAACGACAACCATTCGCTCAAGTGACGCGCTGGACACGACCATCGTTTCCGTGTTCTACAAAGAGTTGCCATGCGGCGAAATTACGCTGAATCACGAGGCGGGCTTGCGGATGCCGAAAGTGCCGCAAGTATTGAATATCGCGACCGCCGCTCTGCATATTATCCCCCCCACGCTCATTGGCGACGCCATTGCACCGCCGTTTCAACGAATCGCTCCTAAGCCATCTCCGACAGGCGCTCCACGAATGGCTGTTATCGTCGATGACGGCGGTTACTACGCAGAGGCCACCGACAAAATTTTGGCCCTCGACACTGGACTTACGCTATCGATCTTGCCGTTCGCACCGTTGAGCGAATACACCGCATTGCGTGGCGCCGAACTCGGATTCGAAATCATGTTGCACATGCCAATGGCGTCCTTTAATCGAATTCACAACGCGCCCGGCTACATCGACCCCGAAATGAAACCAGACGAAATCGTAACGCGACTAGACGCGGCACTTGCCGCAGTACCCACGGCAATCGGCCTCAACAATCACACCGGGTCAAGATTCACCGCCAGCGAGTCGGCAATGGAAACGTTACTAACCGCAGTGAAGGCCCGATCGTTGTACTTCATCGACAGCCGGACTACCGCGCGATCGCGGGCGCTCGAAGTCGCGATGCGCATGCAGGTTCCAACGATACCGCGCGACTTATTTCTCGATAACAGCCCATCCATTCCCGCGATTCGCGCGCGTTTTGACGAGCTGATTCAAATGAGTATCAAGCACGGAACAGCGGTTGGTATTTGTCACTTCCGACCCAACACCGCCATCGTCATGGAAGAAATTCTGCCCAAAATAAGAGAGCAGGGCATCGACATCGTGCACGTCTCGAAGCTGCTGCCCTAATCCCCGTGGTAACGACACCTTGAGCATCATTTTGGGCATCGAAACGTCGTGCGACGAAACGGGAATCGCCGTAGTCGCAGACGGCACGCGCATCCTCGCGAACGAAGTCGCATCGCAGATCGCAGTGCACGCACCATTCGGCGGGGTGGTTCCCGAAATCGCTTCCAGGAAGCACACGGAGTGCATTTACCAACTCACTGAACGCGCCTTGGAAACCGCTGACGTACAAATTGACGCCATCGCCGCGACCTGCGGACCCGGCCTGATGGGTTCATTGCTCGTCGGAGTTAACTTCGCCAAAGCGCTCGCCTTTGCGTGGAACAAGCCGTTCGTACCCGTTCACCACATTGAAGGCCATTTGTTCTCCGTGTTTCTCGATCATGAAGATGTCGACTGGCCGTTCCTAGCCCTAATCGTGAGTGGAGGTCATACCCTACTTGCCCAATGCGATCACCCCCACGAGTATCGACTGTTGGGAACCACTCGCGATGACGCGGTAGGTGAGTGCTTCGACAAGGTTGCTAGGCTACTCGACCTACCCTACCCGGGCGGCCCAGCGATTCAATCGCTGGCACCCGCGGGCGATCCAGCCGCGATTCGATTTCCGCGCGGGATGAGCGATTCCGGCGATCTCGATTTTAGTTACAGCGGCCTCAAGACAGCAGTGCTGTATGCCACACGAGAAGGAACTCATTGCCAGGCCGATCTGGCCGCATCCTTCCAGGCCGCTGCAATCGACATTTTGCTGATCAAGACTCAACAGGCAATCCAACAATCCGGCGCGAAGCGCCTAGTTGTTGCGGGAGGCGTGGCGGCCAATGCGCTACTGCGAGACCGGCTCAACGCCGAAATCGATATCCCCGTGCATATCCCACCCCTTAGCCTCTGTCTGGACAATGGCGCAATGATTGCGGCAGCCGGGGACTCACGATTACGCCATGATCTCACCGGAGATCTCGGCACAACGCCCACGCCCAACTGGCCGCTCACCGCAGTGTCAGCACCGAATCGATGAAACGGGTATAATGTACCCATAGACTCGCAGTCTCGTCGGGGGACGAGTTGCGGGCACGGCAGGGCACGGATCGCCAATACCGCCGCTCAAATTTGGGGGGACAAAATTCATGATTCACGAACTCATGCGTGAGGCAGTTGAATGCGGAGCATCCGATATTCATCTCAAAACAGGCAATCCACCGGTCTTTCGCGTCAACGGAAGCCTTCAACGACAAGCAGGCGAAATTCTATCGGATGATGACATCGAAGCATTGCTCGCGGAAATCACCTCCGAAAACGAACGTCAGAAATTTAGCAAGATTAAAGAACTCGATTCCTCCTACATGCTCGAAGGGCTCGCTCGGTTTCGTATCAATGTGTGCAAAGACGATGGCGACACCCGGATGGTCTTGCGCGTAATTCCCACCACGATTAAGACCGTGGACGAACTCGAACTTCCGCATGTTCTCAAAGAGGTCTGCAAAAACTCCAACGGGCTCGTACTCGTAACCGGCGTGACCGGTAGCGGTAAATCGACTTCGCTCGCCGCAATGATCGACGAAATCAATTCCAACAAACCGCTTCACATCGTCACCGTAGAAGATCCGCTCGAATTCCTACATGAAGATAAAGAAGCCATCATCACCCAACGCGAGGTCGGTCAAGACACAATGTCTTTCGCCAATGCGTTGCGCGGCGCGCTCCGTCAAGACCCCGACATCATTCTAATCGGTGAAATGCGTGATGCCGAAACCGTACGCACTGCACTATCTTCGGCGGAAACGGGTCACTTGGTGTTCTCTACACTGCATACGGTCGACGCAGTCGAAACGCTTCACCGTATAATGGACTTCTTCGAACCACACCAACAAGAACAAATCCGCAAGCAACTGGCCAGTGTATTGCGCGCAATCGTTTCCCAACGCCTCATCCCCACCAAAGACGGCTTGGGCCGACGCGCCGCAGCAGAGATTCTGGTCGGAAACCGCACCGTGCGCGATTTCATCGAGCAAGGAAAGTCGTTTAAGGAAATCGTAGGCTTGATCGAAGAAGGCGCCAGCCAATACGGCATGCAGACATTCGACCAGGCGCTCTATCAATTGTGGGCGAACGACAAAATCTCCGAAGAAGTCGCACTCGCGTACGCCACCAGTCCGCGCGACTTGAAGTTACGCTTCCAAGGGCTCGCCGCAGGATAGCGTCGTACCGCCCGATGTACCGCCACCGCAAAAAATCCTCTATTGCACGCTGGACACTGCCGATCCTCGGATTGGTATGGTCTGCGTCCGCATTCGGTGGTGTAGGCCCATTATCCAACACCGGATTCGAAGATGCGCAGGATTCCATGCCTACAGGTTGGAAAGTGTTCGTCGCACCTCAACCCGGCGCTACCGGCGAACTTGAGTCGGACCGTGCGTTCTCGGGTCGGAATTGTGTCAAGCTCCACATTCCTACGCCATACGCGGTGGAACCGGCTAACAACTGGAGCCAACCGCTCCCGCTCGCGAAAACCGGCGTTCGCGTCACGGTCCGCGCCCACATCAAGACGACCGATGCAACCGAGGCGGCCATATGGCTTCAATGTTTTCAACGCGATCCCTGGATGGTCTTAAAGCAAGTCTCGTCGAGCACGGACTCGCCGGTCTACGGCACCATGGATTGGACGCCTGTGGAGTTCAACACGCTCATCCCCCAGGGCACCGACTATGCCATGATTCGATGCGTGCTCAAAGGACACGGCACCGCGTGGTTCGACGATGTAACCGTCGACTTCGCCGATTCGAATGCGGATGATTCTCCAGCATCGAAAGAGCCTGCGAAACGAGTAACGCCAATCGAAGCAACTCCACCTGCGCCGGAGTCCATCAGCCCGCCGACACCCAAACCCATTCCGACGCAACCAGCATCGACCCAGCCAAGAACAACGACGACCGTTATCGCGAATGAAAAATTACGCCAGTCCAACGAGCAACTCGCCCTACAACTTCAACAGTTGCAGACCGAGATCGCGGCACTTCGGGCCGTGCTGAAGCCGCCGCTCGCGAAATCAGAAACCGAGCGGACGCCACCACCACTCGTCCCACACGGTTTCCAATGGGAGGAAGGCCAAGAATGAGTATTTACGTGATGCTAGCGATCGCCTTGTTAGCGGGTTTCGTCGGGACTGGTTTTGTCTGGTTCGCTTGGAGCACGTTGGAAAATATCATTGCCATGCGATCCGCCAATGCGTCCGAACCCGACACCGATGACAATCCAATTGAGTCGGCCGAAGCGTAGATGGCGGAGAAATCGAAAAAACGCACAAGCGCCGAGAACCGCCCTTTTATTGGCATAACATTCGAATGTTGCCGAACGTACCGGCGCGTCTATTTGACCGCCGACAAGTCCGCATTCGCAGGGTCATGCCCGAAGTGCGGATCACCCGTCCGAATCCGTACCGGCCCCGGCGGAAGCAAATCCCGCTTCTGGAGCGTGGGTTAAGGTCGCACGGGTTCGATGTGGAAGCCGCAGAGCGAACTCGCGCGAACGATTCGTGCCGACGACGAACTTTCGACACGCAGCAAGACATTTCCGATTTAATGGATGTCAGTTCCCTCTCCCAGGGGAGAGGGTTAGGGTGAGGGGGCGTTTTGAATCTCGATGATCCTCAAGTGTAGCCGAGAAGATTCCTCAGGTGCGTTCGAAATAAAATCGCCGGGTTTCGTGCATCGGCAAAAATGTTTGATAGTTGGGCCGGGATCCGTGTTGTATGCGCGCGAGGTTTGCGATACAAATAATAAGCGGAGAACCCGGACTCCAGGTTCTCCGCCAATATTATCTGGGCGTAGATAGTGCGGTTATGACGCGGCGTTAGCGGCCACGTTTATTGCTTGCAAACCTTTGGGACTCTCCAGTAATTCGAATGTGACGGCGTCTCCCTCTTTCAACGTGCGAAAGCCATCCATTTGGATTGCAGAGTAATGCACGAAAATATCGGGGAAATCCTCCCGCGTAATGAAGCCATACCCTTTTTGGTCGTTAAACCACTTCACTTGACCGTCTAAATGTTGCCCATTTTCATTCGACACAGCCCAACCCTCTCTTACATCTTTATGCCTAAGAACCCTCTCCCAATAATCGTGAGCCCGCCCAGAATAGGCTCTTTTCACACTTTGAGCATAGAGGCAAACGCATAATCTGTCAACGAAAAAATGGTGAGGAGGAGCACCATCGAAAAGTGGGAAGTCATTTGGACGCGATGACTTAGCCAAATCGGAATAGGGTATCGCTAAGCAGTTTTACACCAACTACTTACTCAACCCAATTCGATTAGGTGATAACGAGCTGGCGAAAGCGGATGGACATAAATTCAATCAGATACACGAGACGTTGGCAGACTAGCGTCTATTGATCCAGTTCGAGGCTTTGTACTTCGTCGTGGCCAGTTCACGCACTTCACGCATCTGCCGCTCGGGGAGACGGTCTTTTGGAAAACCGGCACCGAACGCCTCGCGAACAGCATCCACCAGTTCCTGTCGGCCCAACGGGATGTTCTGCACGAAACCTTTATGCGTTCGCTCGCCGCGATAGCCCGGACGATCGCTTGGTTCTTTCAAGTACCGTTCCATGATTTCGCCGTCGAAGTCGTACATCAACGTTCCATGATGCAAGAAAGCATTGCGACGTCTTTTTTGCGCGTTGCCCGAAACTTTCTTTCCATTGATCGCGAGGTCGGATATGCCTTTGTGTTTCACGGCAACCCCTCGGGCGTCCAACGCCGCGACGATTTTTTCAAAGATGTAGCAGTATGCGCCGCGTACAGTCCGGGCTTCGGGATGGTTCTCGTGCAACAACACCAAGCTGTAATTCAACACACCAGGACCTTGAATGACACAACCACCCGCGGAAGCCCGGCGGAGCACCCGTACATTGTCTTCTTCGCAGACTCTTTCATAGATGTGTTGCCGTAAGACTTGTGAAACGCCCAATACGGCGAATCGCGACTTCGACTCCCAAAACCGCAGCGTTTCAGCCGATCGACCCGTTTCCAGCTCATCCAGCAGCACCTCATCCAACGCCAAATTGTGCGCTGGAGATGGAAACGATATGTCATAGACCCGCATCGACAAACTAACAGGCGCAATTCAATTGCCGTGCCGCCAAGACTTCGTTGAGCCGGCCAACCGGTGTCGTGGTAGGCGCATTGGCGAGCGCCGCCGGATCGGATTCGATGGCCTCCGCGATTTCCAGCATGGCATCGCAAAACGCATCAAGCGTCTCTTTCGACTCGGTTTCGGTCGGTTCAATCATAATGCTTTCTTTCACGGTCAATGGGAAATACACCGTCGGTGCGTGAAACCCTTTGTCCAGTAGCGCCTTAGCGATGTCCAACGCTTTCGCCCCTTGTTTCGCTTGGGGAACCGCCGTGAACACGCACTCATGCATACACCGCCCACCAAACGCCGGAGTGTACACTTTTTCGAGCCGCGACTGAATGTAGTTCGCATTAAGGACGGCCAATTCGCTCACCTCGGTCAATCCTTCCACGCCGAGATGGCGAATGTAACTGTATGCACGTAGGGCCATCATGAAATTACCGAAGAAAGCGGCCATGCGGCCAATGCTCTTCTCCGGTGTGCGCAACGCGTACTCTTCGCCCTCACGTATAACACGGGGTCCAGGTAAATACGGTTCAAGCCGCTCATTCACGCCCACGGGACCGGAGCCGGGGCCACCCATTCCATGGGGTGTGGCAAACGTCTTGTGTAAATTGTAGTGCATGACATCGAATCCGAGGTCGCCGGGTCGCGCTTTCCCCATGATGGCGTTCAGATTCGCACCATCGTAATAGAGCAAGGCGTCTACTTCGTGTGCCATCGCCGCGATATTCGCGACTTCCGGTTCGAACAAGCCATGGGTGTTGGGGCACGTCATCATGATCCCCGCGATGTGATCGCCCATCGCCGCTTCGACCGCATTGGCGTCCATCGTCCCATCCGGAAGTGAGGCGATTTCCAACACCTCGAAGCCTGCGATGGCGGCGGTGGCGGGGTTCGTACCATGGGCCGAATCTGGAATGAGGATGGTGTCCTTGTGCGAATTGCCGTGGTCTTGATGGTACGCCGCCATGAGCAATACACCGGTCAACTCGCCATGGGCGCCTGCAATAGGTTGCAAGGTCACCGCATCCATACCCGCGATTTCGCAGAGCAATC
>JAJDAB010000556.1 GCA_029262095.1 Candidatus Hydrogenedentota bacterium | reverse complement strand
TAGATACAACCGTGCTCGCAACCCCGATACGGATTCAAGCCAAATGAAAAAGGAACGTCTGGACTATCGTTCTTACTCAGTACCGTCTTCGACGCGTCTTTGAAGAATTGCGTTTTGATCGTAGGCGATTCGTCCTCGGGTAGGTTGGTGTCGCGCTCGTACGCCAGTGTTTCAAACCGGTTTACCGGGTTGTCCGTCGCGCCTCGGCCCCGTTGGCGTTGTTTCATTCGCGGATCCATAGCACCATCTTCGCGCGACACGGGCACAGCTTCAAGTAGGAGTCATTGGCTCCAATTTTCCCGCGCCGACAGCGTGTTGCTCTCGAACGGAAACTGCCAACGAAACCCGGCTATTTCATCGCGGCAGAACGGCGGCGCCTCAATCCAAACGCTCCAACGACAAATAGACCTAGAACAAGCGCGATCTGTCCGGCAAGTGACCCCGCCGGCGCAAACGGAAAATCGAAAGCATTCAAGGGGTCGGTCCCTGCGGCAATCTCATCGAGGTCACTCACACCGTCATTGTCGTCGTCCAGATCGACATGGTTCGGCGCGCCATCGTTGTCCGTATCCCTAGGACGAAAGTCGCTGATATCGAGCGTTCCGTCATTGTCGTCGTCCGTATCAACGCTGTCCAACATGCCATCGCCATCCGTATCGAAATCGAACGAAGCGACTGTTGTTTCTGGCACCACGCTCACCTCCGTCGTAAATTTGAACGGATAGATCGACGCACTCGCGTACGTTACCTCTACGAAGAAGGCCGTCCACCCGCTGCCGGGAGGTGCGAGCGACGCCGTGTACTCATCAGTACCGGAGGGCGTCATTACCGTACTCGTATAAGCGGCCCCGATGACATCGATATTAAAATTGCGATCCGTTGGATTGGTGGCCTGCCACAACAAGACTTGAGTCGGAGTCGTCCCGGTTGTATCCACGACCAACGTGCCATCCACGGCCTTGGTCCACGTAAACGCAGGTATGGTTGAACCGTTGATCACAGCGTCGTACCAGGGCAAGAAGTCTTCGATCGCCCGGATATCCAAGCCGTGTCCGGTGTTCGGCAAATAACGCAAATGCTTCGTGCCCGGCAAGTCGTCAAAATAGAACTGGGAAGAATCGGGGAGAAAGAACTGATCCCCAGCCGAGTTGTACACGTATTTCGGTTTCGAAGTGTAACGGCTTAGGTACGAGTATGGATCCACTAAATCATAAAGATCTTGCATTGGACGCGTACCGAACCAGTCAAAAATTGCGTGATTCTCGTAGTCACCCACCGCAGGTTGCCAGAAACCCAGCGCAGCATAATGGTGAAGGAACGATGGCCCCAGGTTAAGCATATCAATGACAAACGGCGCAAACGCGATAACACGACTGTCCACGGCTGCGGTAGTCCACGTAGTCCATCCCCGTTTTGATCCGCCCGCAACCACAAATTCATCGACCGTGTGCGACCCTTGCGCGGGCTGCGCGACAAAGGTGGTAATGGTATCCATTGCGCGAACGGCTGCCTTCGTCATCGGGAATCGCGATAGCCATTCGGCGTCGCCAGTCAGCAGAAACTTCTCCCACGCATGAGCGATCTGATCGTCTTCGGTCCGCGGAACCATTCCCGGATCGTCCAAGAACACGAGCGGTTGGTTGGGTACTTGCCTTAGCCGAGAACAAACAGTGTCGGTGAGCACCGCATAATTCTGCCATTGCACCTCGTTCGCAGTCGGCACCGAGGACCCGCTCGATCCCCCTTCAATAAAGAGCAGCCCTCTGTTCGAACCAACGGTGTCCGGTACCGTAAGAACGAGGTGGTGTGTCCACAACGGCACATCGATTTCTGCCGCCGACCGCCAGGTCTGAGATGTCATCTCGATAATATACTCAGTGAAACCGACCCCCGGGACGGTATTCAACAACGTAAATCCGTACGCTGGGTCAGGGGTAGCCACATAGTCGTCTAACTCGGTTGCGTATGAGACGCTCGCCGTCCCTAATAGGCACATCACCATAAGATAATGAATACTTGTCCGAATCATTTTGCCCTCCGGGTCTGTCCATTCGCGTGAAGCGAGCCGCGACCACCACAAAACCTACTCGCAATGAGAGGGTACGCCGCATCGCACCTCGTCCGTCCGCTACGTTTTCTCGAACGGCGAGTGTAGTCAAGCGAGGCAAAACGCGTCAAGAGCCGACGAATCGGCAAACCAAAACACCCTAACGTTTTCGCCGTGCAGACGGCTTCCCGGGCGAACATGAATGTTATCCGATCGCCTCGGATGGGGTCATGCCGTCGAAGTGCGACTATTCGGTATCGTATGCAATTCGCCGTCAATGGTGCCCGAGAGGGTGTATCCGTCATAATGCCAGCCGCACCCGAACGTGCCCAGACGAACCCCCATGTTCCCCATTCGCGATACAATTCCCAGCCGAACCACCCCCGTTGTTACGTGGGGACTAATCGGATTGAACGTGACCGTATTCTTGTACCAGTTGTCGCTACCCGAGCAATCGTTGCAACAACTCATCTATCTGTTCGGCATTGTTCCCCTACGCTACACCGACCCGACGTGGGCGGCGGAGATCGGGTTTCCGGTCGGCGTCTATTGGCCGTTCGTGACCAGCATGTTTCTGCATGGTGGCTGGTTACACCTGATCAGCAACACTTGGACCTTGTGGATATTCGGCGACAATGTCGAAGATCGCATGGGGCCATTCCGGTTTCTCGCCTTTTATCTCATTTGCGGCGTCGCGGCTGGCATCGCCCACACGCTCACAAATCTCAGCTCGCCCATCCCCGCCCTAGGCGCATCCGGTGCCGTGGCTGGCGTGTTAGCCGCGTATATGGTGTTGTACCCGTTCGCCCGAGTCGTCTGCGTCATACCCATCATCATTATCCCGGTCATATTCCAAATACACGCTTTCCTGTTTATCCTCTTTTGGTTCTTCATGCAATTCTTCAACGGCGCGCTCGCGCTCATGGCTCCAGGACAAATGGCGGGCATCGCATGGTGGGCACATATTGGCGGTTTCGTCGCGGGCATAGCACTACTGAACACATTTGTGAAAAACGCGCCGCCGCCGGCCCGCTACCAACAGCCGGACGCACGTCCTCCAGGTTGGCGACCATGAAAAGACTCGTTCCATTCATCAGCATCATCGTCGGCTGTGCAACTGCGTTTGCACAAACCGATGACGACATTCGACGGCGCATCGAATTGGTCGCGAGTCACGCGAATCGTATCGTAATTGATGGCCACAAAGACGATTGGGCCAACATTCCGTCGTTAACCGATTCTCCGGTAGACGGCCGGGGCGAAGCAAATCAAGATATCATCGCCGTCGCCATCGCGCCGCGCTCGAATGACCTCCTCGTACTCATCCAAACGGAAGCGCCTCCGGCCACCGCATCAAATTCATTCATGGTGAACATCGATCTCCTCGGCGACCCCGGCAATGATTTCCTGCTTAGCATCAATGCGACCGGCAAATCGACGATCGCTATCTACGATGGCCGAGATCCAAACGACTATCAACACGCGGCAAATGTGGAAGCCGCCGTCGGCGATGCGGTTGAAGTGCGACTGCCCTATGACACGCTGCGAGCGTTGTTGCCCCTCGAACTGCGACGACAATTCGCCGGGGCAAATGCGCGGACATGGATGAGGGCCATTCCGATGGCATGGGACTCAACTCGAAAGCGATACGTAGACGCCGGGCCCGCCGTCGCATCCTTCCGGCTAGAACCGATGCCAAATCTCGACGCACCGTTGAGGCGTACGTCCATGTCACCCGCACTCATGCCGCCGCCCATTCGAGGAAGGTGGTTGATTACGCAGGGCGCATTCGGCTCGTATACGCACGCCGACGAGTGGTCCTACGATTTCGAAATCGTTAACGAAAAGTTGTATTCCGCACCGCACGGTGCAAGCCCCCGGAACGAGGATCACTTTTCGTGGGACCAACCCGTAATCGCACCACTAACCGCTGGTGTCATTCGAATGAAAAACGATGCAAAAGACGTTCCACCTTACCAGCTCCCTGACAAGACCACACCCGTCAACGGCGTCTACCTAAAGATGAACGAAGAAACCGGACTCTGGCTGGGCCACTTTCGGGAAGGCAGCGTGCGCACCGCCAGCGGAGAGGTCGTATCTCGGGGTGCCGAACTCGGACGCGTC
>JAJDAB010000555.1 GCA_029262095.1 Candidatus Hydrogenedentota bacterium | reverse complement strand
CGTGCAATCCCATGAATTCGGTCGAAAAATTGGCCATCCGCTGCGCCAGTTCGCTACCGAAAACTTTGGACTGCGATGCCAATGTCGCGGAAGCGGCCAGATTCCCTTTCTCTTGTTCCCAGGCCACCTTGTACGCCAGGGCGCAACCCAGTTCTGCGTCGATATGCAGTTTGGCGATCTTTTGCCGGATCAGCGGGTTCTCGATGAGAAGCGCGCCATCTCGTTTAGTCGTCCGGGTGTATTGAATGATTTCCTTCAATCGCTCGCGAATGGCAACGAACCCGCCAATGCCGGAACGTTCGAAATTCATTGTGGCGCGTGTGGACTTCCAGCCCGAGTTTTCCTCGCCAATTCGGTTCTCTTCCGGAATCTTCACATCGGTAAAGTAGACTTCGTTGTATAGATGCCCGCCGTCCATGTATTTGATTGGACGGACCTCGATGCCGGGCACGCTCATGTCTTCGATATTGAAAACCGAAAGGCCGCCACTTCTCTTTTGGCCTAAGTCAGTTCGGGCGAGCAAAAACATGTGATCCGCGCGATGCGCCCCGGTGGTCCAAATTTTCTGCCCGTTTACGACATAATGGCCGCCGCGATACTCGGCGTGCGTCTTCAATGACGCAAGATCGGACCCGGAGTTCGGCTCGCTCCACCCTTGGCAATAGTTGACTTCGCCTCTGCCAATGGGGCCAAGGATGCGTTCCTTCTGTTCATCATTTGCGAATTGCATCAACGTCGGCGCAAACATCTTGAGCCCGAATATGTCGATGCCGGGCGCACGATACGATGCGTGAACTTCGCTGAATAAGAGTTGATCCAGAATTGGCGCATCACGACCGCCGAACTCTTTCGGCCACGCCATCGTCAGCCAACCTCTGTCCGCCATCTTCTTTTGAATCGCTCGATGAAAATTCCAACACTCGTCCGGCCCATACGTCGCTTCAAGTGTGCTCACTTGAAATTCAGGGGGCGCATCTTTCATCTCGACGTCGAAGAATTCGATGAACTCATTCTTCAATGCCTCTTGTTCTTCAGTTAATCTAAAGTCCATGGTGTGTTTCCTCAGCCTCACTCGACTCCCAAACGAAAGCGATAGTGTACGCTGATTCCACTATGGGCTACCAGACGTTTTTGCTCCCAGGAATTAGGGACGGTGGCGTTAGATTCGCGTGCGCCTTTACGAACGAACCGGCGTGCGTTTGCGATCAATATCTACTGGAGTTGGATCACTGATTCGATGATTTCGGCGATCCCCTGACCGTCACACATGGTAACGGCCGAGGGCATAGGGCCGGATTTCCAGCTCATGCAGTATCGGCACAATCAGAATAACGTCCCGTAAATATGGGCCTACAAAGTCCCTCTGGATTTTGAAGTGAATGATCTGTAGAGTATCGGGTATTCCCTCACCGGGTAGAACACGGCGTGCGCCTGGAGCTGGCGGCGTCTTTACAACGAAACAGACGAGGTTCCAATTATGAGAGAAGCAGTTGTTGTCGCGAGTTCGCGCACGGCATTGGCCAAATCGTTCCGCGGTTCGTTGAATATGTCGCGTCCCGACGACCAAGCGGCGCATTGCATCAAAGACGTTTTAACGAAAGTACCGGAATTAGATCCTAACGAAATCCAGGACGTGTACATGGGCTGCGTCAACGGGTCGGGACCGCACTCGGGAAACATCGCGCGAAACGCGGCGATGATCGCGGGACTACCGATTACGGTTGGTGGGGCAACGTTGAACCGTGCGTGTTCGTCCGGCTTGAACGCGATTGCACTTGCGGCCCATGAGATCATGAACGAGGGCGTGGACGTTGCCATCGGTGGCGGAACCGAGAGCATTACGATGGGCGCTCAGTACGCAGGCGATCCCGCGCCAAATCCATACGTGTTGGAAAATATGCCGGCGTTGTATATGGCGATGGGCGATACGGCCGAAGTTGTTGCGAAACGTTACAAGGTCAGTCGTGAATTGCAGGACGCGTATTCGTTGTTAAGCCAGCAACGCACTGCAGCAGCGCAAGAGCGAGGCTTCTTCAAAGAAGAAATCGCGCCGATGAACGTCACGCGCGGTATTTGGAGCAGAGAGAAGAAAGGTATTGATGGCACGGAGGACGTTGTGCTGGATGGCGACGAATGCAATCGAGCCGACACGACCCTGGAAGGTCTCTCTTCGCTGCCACCTGCATTTGACCGGGACAGTGGCGAAGGCACGATCTCGGCGGGAAATGCTTCGCAACTATCCGATGGTGCGTCTGCGACTCTGCTGATGTCACGCGAACGGGCGGAAGCACTGGGGGTCAAACCCAAGATGATTTTCCGTGGATTCTCCGTCGCAGGCTGTGAGCCCGATGAAATGGGCATTGGCCCTGTATATGCCATTCCGAAATTGCTCAAGCAATGTGGAATCAAACAAGACGATGTCGATCTCTGGGAATTGAACGAGGCATTTGCGGTACAGGTCGTCTATTGCCGCGACAAATTGGGCATCGACCCGGAAAAACTGAATATCAATGGCGGCTCGGTCGCGATTGGGCATCCATTCGGCATGACCGGTTCACGCATGGTGGGCACGTTGGCCAATCAACTCGCGGAGACGGGCGGCAAATACGGGGTCGTGACGATGTGCATCGGCGGCGGCCAAGGCGCTGCGGGTCTATTCGAGAGCTGCAACTAGAGAGAGAACCCGCTCTAGTAAACCGCGATCTGGATTAGATCTAATTCGGACGATTTTAATTATTCAACGGCGAATCGAACCAATCGTATTTGGTTTCGATTCGCCGTTTTCTTTTCGATGACGTATCATAATGTGGACAACAAACAATGGGCCAATCCACACATTTACTTGGAGTCTCCAATGTCTGAGAAATTGACACGACGCAATTTCATCAAATCCACTGCGCTTGGTGCTGCCGCACTCCATGCGGGACCGGT
>JAJDAB010000554.1 GCA_029262095.1 Candidatus Hydrogenedentota bacterium | reverse complement strand
CAAGATGCTGGCTACGATACGGGGGCGTTCTCAGAGAATATGTATGTGTCGCCCAAGACGGGATTCGATCAGGGGTTCGATACATTTGAATTGATTTTGCGCCACTTGCCCACCGGAAATTCTGCGACACGGGATGAACATTCGACGACGAAGCTCATTGAATTGGCGAAGAATTGGATCCAATCCCGGGAGAAAAACCCCTGGCTTTGCTATATGCACCTCTTACGTCCGCACAATCCGTACCGTGCGCCGGATCCGGAGGGGAGCGCGTTTGCCGGCGACTATGATGGCCCCGTTGACGGCAGCGACGCGTATTGGAAGTCGGCGGGCTGGAAGCCTACGCGGGAGGACATTCCACACCTCAAAGATTTTTATGATGGCAATCTGTTGTACGTCGATTCGCTGTTGGGCGATCTCTTCAAAGCACTCGAAGAGTCGGGCGACTTAGCGAATACCGCGATCATCATCACATCCGATCACGGCGAAGCATTTATGGAACATGGGTACATCCTCCACAATTGGTCGGTTCACGAAGAACTAATCCGAGTTCCGCTGATTGTGATTCCGCCCGGTGATAGTCCGAGTATGCCAAGGACTGTCAATCAGCCAGTTCAACTGGTCGACCTTGCCCCGACGTTGTCCGGTCTGTTCAACCTGAAGGGAGCTTCAGCCATGGATGGAGAGTCTTTGAAACCGGCGCTAACCGGTGCGGCGATTGAGGAGCGGTCGACATTCGCGCAGGACGGCGATGGTGACATCATGTGCATCATCAAAGGAAGTCAGAAACTATTGGTTGCGTTCGATCGCAATGATGCGTCGTTCAAGCCGATCGAGCTTTATCATCTCACGCGCGATCCGGGTGAAACGCGAAACCTCTTGCAGGGACTCCCAACGGCGGAGACTGCAGCGATGTTCGAGGCCGCAAAAGGGTACATCGATTCGCACATTCGAGATGAAACGAGTCAGGGCGAAGACTTGGTCGAATACGAGAAAGACGTACTTGAAACACTTGGGTACCTATAGCTCCACGGCTACTCTTACTCGGTCGCGCTAATGATATCGCGCACCATTCGGACAACGCCTTTTACGGTTACATCCTCTACGCTGGGGTCCCAGCCTACGGGTGACGCGTATTGGATGCGGAGCGTTTGCGCCTGATAGGCGTCGAGGCGGACGATTTCGCGCGTGGGGATATAGAGGTTGTGTTCGCCCATGTATCCGAAGATGAGTAGCGGGCGCTCACGGCGGAAAGCATCCTTGATACGCGCGCCGATCGGTGCGCAGACCTCGCCCTGGATCGCGACAATGGGCATGCGCCCTATTTTCGCGACGATGACTTCATTGTAAACGCAGGGCATCTCGTCGTGGATGCTGTAGTCGTATTTCTCCAAGAACGCTTTGTCTTCTTTGTGGATAAGATAGGTGTCGTCGCTGCAAACCATATCGCCCGTTGTTTTCGGAAACGGTATGCCCTCTTCGTGATACCGCAGCAGCATTCGCATCCAGTTCGTGTCGCGGAAATCGTTGGGGTATGGGACGAACCTAACGTCATCGGGGATGCTGCGACGATCCTGTACTTCGGTGTACATCTTTTTCGCGTCTTCATACGACATCGGCTCGGCGAGTGGGAGATCGAACCGCTCCATCGAGCTGGTGATGGCACCGTTGACCTCGACGAGTTCGCCCGAAGCGATACTCAGCGTCGTATCCGCCAGTTTTTCGGCGAGCGCACGGGCCCGCTTCTCCATCCACTTGTCGACATTGTCCGGGCCCTTCTTACGGGCCTCCATCATCTCTTTTCGGTAGGCGTTTCGGTCGCCTGGGAATTGATTGCCGCCGCATTGATCCGCGTACATGGCTTGCACGCCAGGCCACCGTTCTTCGATGAGGTCCATCGCGAAACCCGGGTGGCCGGGGTCGATCTTCGCCACCGACGCCTGTAACGGATGGGTGCCTTGGTTGAATAACAAAGCCAACGGTTTGTCCTGATGCGAAACCTTGAGTATTTGAATTTCATAATCCGTCGGCGCGTTGCCCGTGCTCATCACGAAATAGCCGTTGCCGCTCCCGAATTCGAGCGTGACCGGACCCCGCTCGTTGGCGATGGCCTCCTTCACGAGATCGAACATGGTATTGGCCAGCCACCGGCCGTACTCGAAATTGTCGGGCACGATTTGTATGGGCGCGTTATGGTTGTGTGTTGCGAGGAGAATGAGATACTTCGGCTCAATGCCGAGTTCATCGCGTAGCTTTACGCGCAGGTACGGAGTGGCGACGTCGAGACAATTTAGATCGTAGGTAATAAAGACTAGGCGCTTTTCACCGTCATTGAGCGTTAGCGCGCGGGCATAGATGTCATGCGCCACACCCTGGGACGTGTTTCCGTTCACCATCACGAGCGGCTCGTCCGTCGAGATTTTGGTTTTAGCGACTCCCGCGTGCATATCGGCGGTAGCAATCCAGGAGAGCATGAGCTGCATTCCTACGAATAGGACGCATGACGACAGCGTTCGATTTAAAGCGTTCAATTTAGCGTTCCTTCTGGTCGTTGTTGCTATAAGCAAATCGTCATTTCGAGCGCAGCGAGAAATCTTTTCGTACTTGCAGGTGAGTCGCCACGTATACAGGGAAGCTCAATCAATCGTCATCCGTAATCCCGTCGACAGAACTTCTTCAAATTGAACCAATGTTGTATCAGATTGCAGTCGCGTCGTGCGGCCTCGTCGTAGGGGCGCTTCCACGTGAGCTGAATGAACTCTAGATTCTCGGGGGAGTCGAGCCAATAGTCTCCAGAATCTTCGTCGTACGTGTCCCATCGTTCAGGCGTGATCAGCTCCTTTACCATTTCGTCTAGATTGTCGCGAAGATCGAAATCGAATTTGTGGTTTGAACAGAATAGAAGGACAAGCTCACTCGTCATCGTACTAATAACAGTTTCTAACGCGTGTTGATAGACGAGTTCATATCCCTCATCGTCCTCCGCACAACCCAAGAAATGATGATGTTCAAGATCCCAGCCCCAATAGACATCGAGACTTTCATTCCAACAATGAACACAGAAGTCACCAATTGCCGAATTCGGATCAGTGAAATGAAGATCATAATAGCTGCTCTTCCCGCAAGTAATTGGTTGATTTCGGGAGAGCAGCTCAGGACATCGTGATTCCAAGTCTTTCTGGAGTCGCTCTGCGTATGAAAATGGTCGGGGGGCCATTACGGGATTATGCATGAAGCTTCGGTGCGGGTCATGCTGCGGAAACTCACAGAAGTGGTGAACTGAATATTCACGCGCGCTAATGGTAACGGCTTGGGCCACAGGCAATTCGTACACGCGGAGTAAATCCTTCGACTTCGCTCAGGATGACCACCTAAGAGGAAATACGAACCTCGCGAAATCGGACATTCCGCTTGACCTTGCACCTCGTAGCCGGTATTTTCATTGGGGTCGCCACATCTGGGGGATTAGTGGTTCATTCCGGCACCATTCGAGTTCACTTCACTACGAGGTTCTTCAATGAAAGTACATGAATATCAGGCGAAGGCTCTATTTCGCGAATATGACATTCCAGCGCCGCTGGATGTGGTTGCGCATACTGCAGCAGAAGCCGAGGCGAAAGCGAAGGACATGGGGCTGCCGGTGGTGATTAAGGCGCAGGTTCATGCGGGCGGCCGGGGTAAGGCGGGCGGCGTGAAGGTGGTGAGCGATGCGGCTGAGGTCGGGCCGACCACCGAACGGATTCTTGGGCTGACGATTAAGGACCTGCCGGTTCGCATAGTGATGATTGCGCCGGCGGTTGAGATTAAGACGGAAGTCTATTTGAGCCTGCTCGTCGATCGCGGGGAACGCAAAGCGGTATTCATCGGGTGCGCGGACGGTGGCGTGGAGATTGAGGTTACGGCGAAAGAGTCGCCGGAGAAGATTCTTCGTCTCGAAGTACCAGGCGCGCAGTTGGCGTTTCTGACCGCGGACTCGTGCAAAGAATTCGCGACTAAACTGATGGGCGATGCGGACCTCGCCGACCAAACGATAGCGGTGATGCAAAAAGTCGCGAAATTGTTTGTGGAGAAAGACGCGGCGCTCATCGAAATCAATCCATTAATCGTGGATGGCGATGATAAAGTCGTGGCACTTGATGCGAAGATGTCGTTCGATGCGAATGGTTTGTTCCGGCATCCTGAACTGGAAGAACTCCGGGACATGGATTCGGAGGACGCTGATGAATTGGGCGCGAAAGAAAAAGGGCTCAGCTTTATTCGGTTGGATGGCAATATTGGTTGCATGGTGAATGGCGCGGGCCTGGCTATGGCGACGATGGATACGATTAAACATTTTGGCGGTGACCCTGCGAATTTCCTGGATGTGGGTGGCAGTTCGAATCCGGAGAAGGTGGTTGCGGCATTCAAATTGATTCTGAAAGACCCTGATGTAAAGGTCATGCTGATCAACATATTCGGCGGCATCACGCGGTGCGACGATATCGCGAAAGGCATTCTGGCGTCATTGGAGCAAATCGATGTGCCGGTGCCGATTATCGTGCGGCTTGTCGGCACGAACGAAGCGGAAGGCCGCAAGTTGTTGGAAGGCACGAAATTGATATCCGCTGAGACGTTGGAGGGGGGCGCGACGAAGGCCGCCGAGTTGGGAGGTGCGGCATGAGCATTCTTATCGACGACAACACGAAAGTCATTGTCCAAGGAATTACCGGGCGTGACGGATCTTTTCATACAGAGCAAATGATTCAGTACGGCACGAATGTCGTTGGTGGCGTGACGCCGGGCAAAGGCGGCCAGACCATTCTCGACAAGCCGATTTTTGATTCCGTTTCGGAGGCGGTCGCCGAGACAGGCGCCGATGTATCCGTGATGTATGTGCCCGCGAAGTTTGCGAAGGGCGCAATGCTTGATGCTGCGAACTCGGATATTAAGATGCTCGTGGCGATCACAGAAGGCGTTCCTACGCTGGACGTGTTGGAAGCATACGAGGCCTTGACAACCAAAGGCATTCGGTTGATTGGCCCGAACTGTCCAGGGCTCATCTCGCCAGGGAAATGCAAGATCGGAATCATGCCGGCGGACATCCATCTGCAAGGCAAAGTTGGACTCATATCACGTAGCGGAACATTGACCTACGAGATTGTAAAAGAATTAACCGATGCAGGCCTGGGCGAGAGTACCTGCATCGGCATCGGGGGTGACCCGATTATCGGCAGTAAGTTTGTGGATCTCCTGCCGCTATTTGAGGACGATCCCGACACGGAGTCGGTCGTCATCGTGGGTGAAATTGGCGGGCAAGACGAAGTCATCGCCGCGCAATACATTCGCGATCATATGAAGAAGCCCGTCGTCGCCTTCATGGCCGGCGTCACGGCTCCTCCCGGAAGAACTATGGGTCACGCGGGGGCAATCGTGGGCGGAGAGGACGATACTGCGGCCGCCAAGATTGCGAAGCTTGAAGAAGCTGGCATTCCAGTCGCCAAGGTCATCAGTGAAGTCGTGGGGTTGCTCCAAGGTTGACGGTTCGACGCTGCCTGGGGAATGTTGCTCCAACGACCGCATTAGTACGTGCCCCCGCGTGAAGATAAGAATTCAGTTAAGTCGTCGTAACCCATAAGGCTCGACACGGCCAAGGGCGTAAGCCCGCCGTTTGTAAGTTCGCGCATATTGACGTCCGCACCGCAATCGAGCAGCATTTGCGCAACATCGGACCGACCGTTGATGGCGGTCCAGTGCAGCGAGGTCATGCCGAACTCATCGGGCGAATCGGTCTCGGCGCCCCCCTGTAACAGCAGGCATACGGTGTCACCATGCCCGCGGCGTACGGCTTTATGTAATGGTGTCTCCCCCCGGAGATCGCGCTCTTTCGTCGTGGCGCCACCGTCCAGCAGTTTTTGCATGGCTTGCTCGAGACCCCAATAAGCGGCCCGCTGAACCAAGGTATCGCCAGCAGCATTTTCCGGCCGGTCGTCTTCTTCCTGTTTGATCATAAAGGTCGATAGAGCGTCGTGGCCACACTTCATGGCGCGGCTCAACGGGGTCTCCCCCTCGTCGTCCATTGCGTTATACCAGTCATTAGCCATATCGATACCTCCTACTGCCCGTGCAGCATGAGTGGTTTACGCAAGGTGCATGCCATCTAGGAAAACTGAGCGAGTTGGTCACGATTCAGGTTTGCAAGTAGCGGAAACCGAATAGGTTGGCGAATTTCACAAAGACTACAAAATACGCATGTTGCCGCTTAGAGAGCGGAAAAGCTCGCGCGAAGAATTGTCATACTGACGGATACTCGTCGGAATCCAGATGGTGGCAGTCAGATTGAAGCGATTCCCGGTCGTATGTTATCGTTTCGCGTTCTCGCCTGAGAATCGATTCTTGGCTACGTACCCGTAGCTCAATTGGATAGAGTGCCTGGCTACGGACCAGGAGGTTGGGGGTTCGAGTCCCTCCGGGTACGCCATTATTACGTTTCTTCGGAACCGTCATTCCGAAGGGTACCTGATGCGTAATGGATCGAAAACGAGCCGATGCTGGACGTACGAAATTCGATTCCACTCGCTGGCGCTTCACTAGACTTCTTGCAGCACGCAATGATTCAAAACGTAGCGAAGTGCGCTGGATCTCGCGTAGCATATCATCGTCATCGCGGCTTGACTACGCCGACGGAAAGGACGTACGTAAGTGAACGCTGAGCTTGGGAAGGCGGGAATTGTGGTCCTCGTGCTGGTAATTTGCGGCACGATGTTCGGGCTATGGATAAATTCGGCGAATCACGAGGTCGTGGAAGACGAGGGATTCATTTCAGCTGTAGCGCGTGGCGAGTACAATCTGGTCGAACGCGACCTCAACGCGGGTGCTGATCCAAATGTGATGGATACGACTGGGCGAATCGTGCTCGATGTGGCGCTGCGGCGCGGCCGTTACGATGTGGCACTACTTCTGCTACGACACGGGGCCGTCCCCACGCCGTTCTGTGCGATGCTGTCGATCGGCGCATTGCTCTTCATGAGCTTTCTACTCCCGTTTCCGTGGTGGCGCATACGTGCCACTCGGTTTCGCTACCGCTCTGAACAAGAAACATCAGGGATGTATTACTACTCGATTCCGATTGCGCGAACCCACCCGCGGGAAGCCGTGTTCGTCGACTCCAACGGCGACCATCACATCATGCAAGAGCAAGAACTGGGCGATGTCGTTCCTCTCGATACGGCCAATCCAATATCCGCGAACGAGTACCGTCGTGCGATTCGAAAAGCGTCGGGATTTGCGGGAAGGGCGTGGGGACTTCAGAAGCGCTTCACAGCGCTGACGATCTTAAGCATCCTCTTCTTGTTGTTCGGCGTGCAGTACATCAATGACAACAACTTTGGAACAGGCCTAATTGTCGCGTTTTTATGCGCAGTCGTTCAGTTGTGTGCGTTCTTGGCGGTCCAAATTTTGCGACCCGGCCGGCGGCTTCGATTTACGTCGCTCGCGTTGGGGCTCGCCGTTAACTTGGGTACCGTGTTAGTGGGCGGATTAATCTTTTTTGCACTGGCAGCGTTCTCAGCATAGGCGGGGGGCGTTGGGCCTTTACCGTCTAGGCTGCGGGTCTGCCATGTCGCTGTCCTTCCATAACAATTCCGCGAATGCGCGGGTGAAGAGAACCGCGTCGGCATAGTCCAAGTGGGTATTGTCCGAACATGTAAACCCGCTGAGCGACGGGTGGTCTTTAAAGTGAAAGGTCTCTGCTGCCGTTTGATCGGCAAACCGATCCCAATAACGTTCTTGGGGCGTATATTGCTCTTCCAGTTCCCACACCTTTCCCGACGATGGTAATCGAACCACTACGACTCGACATCCTTTTTCCACAAGACTTCGGATGAGTTGTTCGATTCTGGAGTACTTCAAATCGATGTCCTCTGGTGACGGAAAGGGCGCGCTCTCAAAAGTGTCTCTATAGATTTCGTTCGCCCTCGTTTTCTTTTTTAGGATGTCTTCGGTCTTCGTCCAGTGCACTTCGCGGAACCGGCTTGCCCTGGAGTTGGTGAAGTTTTCGTATGGTCTTCCGGATAATCGCTCTTGTAAGGCCTCAAAGGAAAAGCCCTCATGCAGGAGCGCCAACCGCTTCTGCATATGGATGTGAATCTGAGTCGACAAACGCTTTTGCCAAGACCATTCGTCTTCGTAGTAAGCAATATAGGGCGATAGTGTCTGCCAAAAGTACGATTCGCTTTGCCACAGCGTCGTGCTGGACCAGATGACGGTTCCCGCGAAGGCCTCGTCATCAGCAAGGTGTTTCAGAATCGCCATGGGTTCGTGTCCGGATAACGCGAGCATGGCGACATTCATCTCAGGGAACTTGTTGGATAGCTCTTGGGGCACAATGCCATTCTGCATTCGCG
>JAJDAB010000553.1 GCA_029262095.1 Candidatus Hydrogenedentota bacterium | reverse complement strand
GGACAACCTAACAGCACTGTTCGCGTGCCATCTGAGAGTCAAGCCAGACCATCCTACCGGGGTGAATCGGCGTTGCCCTCCTGACTTGGGCGATTTGATCATGAAGCTCTTGTCCTAGAATCCCAAAGACCGCTTCGAAACGTGCGATCAAGTCCGTATCGCACTCGCCAACGTGGGGCAAAGCCGGATCTAGTTCTCCCTACTCCTCCTTGATCAGGAGGCCGCGTAGAAAATGCACCGTGGTCTCGTCGTTCCACTTTGCCGCACCCTCGTGCGACCAAGCGATTTTACCGTCTCGACCGATGATGAATGCCGCTGGTGTTATGCGATGTTTGTATACCGCAGGCGCCTTGTCCAGATAGGTGTACAACGGCATCGTCAGGCCACGTTCGGCTGCGTATTTCTTGGTTTCTTCCAAATAGTGCGCCGATGTTGCACAAACGAACTTTACGCCATCATCCGCGATTTCATCATACAGCTTCTGAATGTACCCCATTTCGATGACACAATAGGGGCACTCAGGACTCCAGAATGTGACGAATACGACTTCACCCCTTAGCGTCGAAAAGTCGAACGCGTTCCCTTCTAGCGTGGCGAGTTTCCAGTCGTAGTCCGCGGACAGCGTACCCGGTACGGGCGGCGCGAGGAGATTCGCCTCGCTCTTTTTCATGCCCTGCTGATAAAGAACCAGTGATACAACGACAGCCAACACGATGGTCAGCAAGGAACCTAGCGCCATCCCGATCAGAAATTTGGCGTCTACTATTCTTGGCATTCGTGTTACCCCCCGCCATAAAAATGGCCCCGCGGGCAGGAATATCCCGGGGGCCACGATTATACTCAGTACTGGAGGCGCGGCCTAAAAGACTGGGCCAGCCACCTTCCACGGCAGATTCCGAACGGCGAGCGGGATTGCCAAGATTGTATCGAACGTGAATCCGCTGATAGTGTCAATAATCGGCGCAAACGACCCGACACCACTCACGAGCGTTGCAAAAGCTTCCGCGATCACGGTAAGCAAACACGGAAGAAACGCCGTTGTTGAAGGCGCACCGACACACGCCATAACGGGTGTTCGGGACAGATTCTGGATGTGATTCTTGCTCATTTTGCTAGACCTCGCTTCGTTTAAAATTCATCGCGCAACGCCATCGGAGTCACGCATTCAAGTACTAAGAAACTCTTGCGGCAAACCGATACTTACGGCGTCATGTTTCCAGGGTCAACCGTGACATCCGTTGGTAGACCCTTCGTAAACAAGAAAAGAACGTTCGAAAGTAGCCCAACGATCGACCCGGTTGCACCGGATAACGTATCCAATCCACCACCGGTCAGCGTTCCGAAAATGGACTGGAAGAATTGACCGAAGCACTGGAATGTCGTGATAAAATCCGGTGTGATCGGCACGTTACATGCCTGCGCTGGTTGTTTGGATACTACTTGCAGATGGGTTGCGATCATGGGAATCCGTTCTCCTTTTCTCGCCCCTACCCCGAGTTTTGGCAGCATGGCAAGAGATAATGGCCGGTTCAAAACCCGTTGCCGGCTTTCAAACCACTGGGCGATAAAGTGCTCCTACGTGGTACTTACCACTCACGTTGAACCTTATTACAATCCGCCGATTATACGGGATCGATCCACAAGATATCAACAGTTTTCTATTTACAGAATACCGCGATTACTGATAATAGTTTGACGCAACTAGAGCTGCGGACCGGCCGCGACCAGCGCCTTGCCTCGTTTTGCATCGGTGAAGCGTACAAAATTGTCGACGAACATCCCGCCGAGCTTACGCAACGTCGCATCGTAAGCGGTCGTATCTTCCCATGTATTCCGGGGATTGAGCAGTTGGGTGTCAACGCCGCTCAACGATTCCGGAATCTCAAATTTGAACACCGGCATCGTCGCGAAAGAGCACTCTTCGATGGAACCATCGAGAATCGCGTCGATAATGGCGCGGGTCGCGGGCAGCGACATGCGTTCGCCGACACCATATCCACCGCCAGTCCAACCGGTGTTGACGAGGTAGGCCTTCGAACCGTGTTCCGCCATTTTCTTTCCGAGCACGTCGGAATACGCCGTCGGATGCAGCGCGAGGAATGGCGAACCGAAACACGAGGAAAATGTGGCGGTTGGTTCCGTAACGCCCAGTTCGGTGCCGGCGACTTTTGCGGTGTATCCGCTCAAGTATTGGTACATGGCTTGGTCATCGGTCAGTTTGGCGACAGGTGGCAATACGCCGAACGCATCGCAGGTTAGGAAGATTATGTTGTTGGGATGGCCGCCTTTGGACACGGGCTGAACGATGTTGTCGATGTGATAGATAGGATACGAAACACGACCGTTTTCGGTTTTTGATGTATCGCTGAAATCGACGTTGCCGTTGCTTTCAATTTTGACGTTCTCCAGCAATGCGTCGCGTTTGATGGCCCGGAAGATGTCCGGCTCTTTCTCCTCGGTCAGATTGACGGTCTTCGCGTAGCAGCCGCCTTCGAAATTAAAAACACCGGTATCGTCCCAGCCGTGCTCATCATCGCCGATCAATTTCCTTTTTGGGTCGGCGGAGAGGGTCGTCTTGCCGGTGCCTGACAGACCGAAGAACAAGGCCGTTTCGCCATTCGCGCCCATATTCGCCGAGCAGTGAAAAGCGCCGATGCCTTTGAGCGGAAGAAAGTAGTTCATGATCGTGAAGATGCCTTTTTTCATCTCCCCGCCATACCATGTACCGCCAATGACGGTCTTTCTTTCTTTGATGTTGAATGCAACAAACACCTCGGATCGAAGATTCAATGCCTCGAAATTGGGGCATTCGGTTTTTGACGCGTTTAGAATTGTCCAGTCTGGTTTGAAGTCTTTTAGCTCCTCTTCGCTCGGACGAATGAACATGTTTTTGCAGAAATGGGCCTGCCATGCGACTTCGCAAATAATACGAACCGACAGACGCGTATCCGGATTCGCACCACAGAAACCGTCGACTACGTACAGTTTCGTACCGTTGAGCTGGTCAACCGCGACCTGCTCGAGCGCCTCCCAGGTCTCTTCCGAGATCGGTTTGTTATCCGAACCGCGCTGGTTCTCCCCCGCCCACCAAACGTTGTCGTGGGATGAGGGTTCGTCGACGATATACTTGTCTTTCGCACTGCGGCCTGTGAACCGACCGGTATCGACCGCAACGGTCCCGCTAGAAGTGAGTACGCCGCGTTCGAGGCCTTGGAGTATTTCGTCCAATTCATGCTCGTAGAGCACGTCATAGGACGGGTTATAAATAACGCTTGCAGTGCTCGTGATTCCCGCTGCACTGAGGTCGGGCGCTGGGTGGCTGGTGCCTGAAGACGCTTCCATGATCATGGCTCTCTTTGTTGGGGTGAAGATTCGAAGACAATTAATCATTATGGCACACGCGATCCAAATCCATCTACCCAAAACTTGCGGACCGGCGGACCAAGTAACTTGTCTTCCTTATCATTTCGCCCGTATCCTTCGCCTTTGGCCCAGACTCAGGCCGGACGTGTCCGGCATTTCTTGCGGAGAGGATGAACCTTGCCATGCTAGTCAATCGCTTGTGCGCGTATGTGGGAATACTTGGCGTCGTCGCAATGCTGACCGCTTCGGGATGTTCCGAGACCGCGGAAACGATCGCGCCACCTGAGCCAGCGGAAGCAGTTGAGACGCTGAGTACAGAGGACGCAACTGGACCGGAAACCGCACCTACCGCCGCGCCAGAAGCCCCCGAACCGGTAGACCCGGGTGATGTGGTCCTTGGCCATTGGTATTCTGAGGGCGACGATTCGCAGATTCTCATTTCGAAAGAAAATGGTAAAATCGGCGGCAAGATCATTTGGCTCAAGAGTCCAAACTATGACGAAGAAGGCGATGAGGAATTTGGTCAACCCCGGCACGATAAGAACAACCCAGATGAATCGCTTCAATCTCGGCCGATCATAGGACTCAGCATGATTCACGGGTTTTCCTACGATGGAGACGAGGGCAACTGGAGCGGCGGGTCAATCTACGATCCTGAAAGCGGCAAGACGTATAAATGCCAAATGAAACTCGGGGATGGAGATACGCTCGAAGTACGCGGATACATCGGTATCCCGGCGTTGGGGCGCACTACAACATGGCGCCGGGTACCTGACGGCGAGGAGAAATCGGAGGAAGCACTACTGCCGAGCGCATAGCCGGTTTAGCAATGGCAGGATTGTCTCGCCTTTCGTACTCTATTCCGCGCTGACCGCCTCGGTGAGGCGTTCCCAGTCCTTATAGAGATCGCCGAGGTCTTCTTTCATTGAATCATACTCGGATTTGAGTGAGGCGATCTTCTCGTGTGCGGACGGGGGGAGCGCGCCGAATTGCCCTTCCAATTCGGTCACGGTTTCTTCCATCGATTCAATGGTACTTTCGAGTTCCCGGAGTTCTTTCTTTAATTTGCGGCGCTGTGTTTCCGTGGTCTTGGTGCGTACGCGTTTGTCCTTCGACCGAACACTCAACGCGTCGTCGCCACGAGGTTTAGGTGAATCGTCGTCCGACGATTTCTTCTCCCCCATTCTCCAACGATATTCGGTGTAGTTCCCGAGGTGTACCGAAGCCGATCCGCCGTCGAATACGACGAGCTTGTTGACGAGCCGGTCAATGAGCATCCGATCATGCGACACGATAATGAGTGTGCCGGCATACGCGTCGAGTGCGCCTTCAAGCGCTTCACGCGATGCGATATCGAGGTGGTTGGTTGGCTCATCGAGGAGGAGCACGTTCGCTCCCGAAAGGATTAGTCGCGCGATCGCGACCCGGCTCAACTCGCCGCCACTGAGATTTGAAATCGCCTTGAATACATCATCGCCCCGGAACAAGAAGCGCGCTGCGAACTGTCTCATTTCCTCCGGCTTACTTTTCGGTGATTCTCTTAGCAGCGTTGCGAGGATGTCGAGATTAGGGTCGAGGTGGTCGTGGTGCTGATCGTAAAAACCCAATTCGACCTTGTGTCCTGGGACGACGTTACCGCTTCCCCCTTCCAGAACGCCGGCCAGTTGACGCAAGAGCGTGGTCTTTCCGCAACCGTTCGGGCCGATAATTCCGACGCGTTCGCCTCGTTCTACTTTGAAGGCGACGTCCTGATAGAGCGTCAGATTGCCGTAGGCCATTGACATTTCGTCCGCACTGAGAACGACTTGGCCACTACGCACCACTTCACCTAAGCCGAATTTGGCCGTCCGCGTTTTTTGCTCGGGCGCGTCAATCCGATCGAGTTTATCGAGGCGCTTGATGCGACTCTGCACGGCGGTCGCTTTCGTGTTCTTGGCGCGAAACCGGTTGATCCAAGCGGTTTCCTTGTCAATGTGCGCTTGCTGCCGGTCGAACGCACCTTTCTGTCGTTCTGCGGATTTCTCTAGATGCGCTTCGTACGCGGAATAGTTGCCGATGTACATTCGGAGTCCCCGGCCAATGACTTCGACGGTGCGGGTTGCAACCGCGTCAAGCATGTGACGGTCGTGCGAACATATTAAGAACGCACGTGGCCACTGTTGCAGAAAGCCCTCGAGCCATTCGCGTGCTTGGAGGTCGAGGTGGTTTTCGGGTTCGTCGAGTAATAGCAGGTCGGCATCGGTCAACAGTAACATGGCCAACCGG
>JAJDAB010000552.1 GCA_029262095.1 Candidatus Hydrogenedentota bacterium | reverse complement strand
AAGGGCATCGTGTCGGCGAGTCTCGGGTTGTTGTTGGAGTCGCGCGGCTACAAAGTCGCGATGATGAAACTCGACCCGTACATCAACGTCGATCCCGGTACGATGAATCCGTTCGAACACGGCGAAGTGTTCGTCACACATGACGGCGCCGAAACCGATCTCGATCTCGGACACTATCAGCGGTTCACTCATGCGCGTTTATCTCAAAAAAGTAATAGTACGACCGGTAGCATCTACCACGCCGTCATCGAAAAAGAACGTCGGGGTGAATACCTGGGCAAGACGGTTCAGGTGATTCCGCATATCACGAACGAGATTAAATTACGCATACGTCAATTGACCGCCGATCCGGAGGACGAAGCGGATGTGGCGATTATCGAAGTGGGGGGGACGGTAGGCGATATTGAGAGCTTGCCTTTCTTAGAGGCGATTCGCCAATTTCGCTTGGACGTCGCTCCGGACACTAGTTGCAGTGTGCATGTGACGTTGGTGCCGTACATCGAGGCGGCATCCGAACTCAAAACAAAGCCGACGCAACATTCCGTTCGCGCGTTGAGAGATATTGGAATTCAGCCGGATCTGGTCATTTGCAGGACCGGGCCAATGGAATTGGGTGCTGACGAGCGGGCGAAGATCGCAAATTTCTGCAATGTGAAATCGGATGCGATTATTGGCGCGCCGGACATCGCGCCACTCTATGCGATCCCACTCAACTTCCAGAAGCAGCATTTCGATGACACCGTTCTTCAAGTATTGGAGATGGAGAACAAAGAACAGGACCTCAGCCATTGGGTGAACATTGTCGAAAAAGTTGAACATCCGAAGCGGAAGGTGCGTGTAGCCGCTGTCGGAAAGTACATCGACCACGGCGATGCATACAAGAGTATCAATGAAGCATTCGTTCACGCCGGCATCGCGAACGATTGTCACGTTGAATTGGATTGGATCGATGCGGGCCAATTGGAAAACGGGCGCGCGCCTGAAGATATTCTTGCGCATTACCAGGGCGTACTCATTGGCCCGGGATTCGGATCGCGCGGTATTGAAGGCAAGTTACGTGCGGGCCGGTTTGCTCGTGTCGAGGGCGTTCCCTATTTTGGCATATGTTTGGGTATGCATATTGCCGTAATCGATCTAGCGCGCGAAGTGCTTGGCCTTGATGCGGCAAACTCGACCGAATTCGATCCAAACACGGAAGACCCTGTCATTAGCTTGCTCACAGAGCAACGCGGTGTCCAAGATCTCGGAGGTACGATGCGGCTCGGGGCGTACCGTTGCAAGCTCGAACCGGGTACGAAGGCCTATATGGCGTATGGCGAGGGCATGGTGGAGGAACGCCACCGGCATCGTTATGAATTTAATAACGCCTACCGCGAACGCTTGGAGACGGCGGCTGGACTCGTGGTGAGTGGCGTGCACGAGCGGGCCGATCAAGAGCTGGTGGAGATCGTCGAACTCAAAGATCACCCCTGGTATTGCGCCGCGCAGTTTCATCCGGAATTCACCAGCACACCACTCAATCCGCAGCCGTTGTTTCGCGAATTTATTAAGGCCGCACTCGAACGCAAATAGGTTCGTTTGCGCGTGAACTGCGCCGTGTGTACTTGTACCGCAATGCGATTGCATCCATAAATCATGTCTAGCCCAATTGACTTAGAAGCTTGGCACCAGGCGTTGGCCGATCGACAAGCGGTCCGAAATGCGCTGCAGCGATTCGAGCAAAATCGGTTCACGCTCACCGAAACTGATCGTCAGGCGGCGGCTGAATCGGTCCGCTTCCAAGCCGAAGAAGTTGAGGCGCGCCTTCGCCCGTTGCGTGCGGCTGCGGAAGAACGTCGACAGCAGCTTCAAGATCGGCTGACTGCGCTCGGCGAGCAGCAAGAACAATTGCAGGCGCGCGCGGCGCGCGGTCGAGGATCGGCGGCCAAGATCAACAATGCGAGTCGATCGCTTCAAGCACACGTTTCCGATTGTGCAGTGCAGCTCAATGTCCTCGCGAAGTTATTGAGCGCGGAACACGCCGATGATATTCGAGCGTTGGGCGACGATGAAATCGCGTTCCTCTCATTGCCGTTGGATACTCCGTTGTGGACTGGTCCGGCGGAAACGGCATTGCCACGGGTCATCGCGGGGGCCGGTACTTTTGCGCTGCTGGCGGCATTCTTGCCTTGGTTCGCCGCTTCGTCTGCTACCGGTGCAGTGGGGCTATTGACCGGAATTGCGGGCGATGCGACGACTACGCCCGCCCAGGTTCTTGGATACGCCGGCGTCGCGACGCCAGCGTTCCTCATTGCCGTTGCCCTCTCTGGTTTGCGATATCGACCTTGGCTTATCATTGCCGCAGCTTTTGCGTTGTGTTTTGTTTGGAGCGGTGTGTGTTATGCGCGCGTCACGGCTACGGTGCCGTGGTGGTCTATCTCATCGATGTTCACGGGCATGGGGCCCGGTGCATGGATCTACGGCCTGGCAGCGCTTGTTGGCTTGATCGCTGCTTGCTATTACGCCCAGGGCGAAGGGAACACCGTTCAACGTTCATTGCGCACTGCTGGATGGTTGGTTACGCTATTCATTCTGCCGGGACTATTGGCCGCGAGTCTGTTGGCGTTAAGACCTTCGCCCCCGCCCGTTGCCTTAGCGGTAACGTCGATCGCAGACGAAGCCGATGTGTTACTCCTAAACATCACAAATAATACCGATCGGGCTGTCGATCTTTCTTTGCCGTGGTCTAACGAGACTCCGTACGGAATTCGCATTGAAATCAAGCTATCTGGCGCTGAACTGTTTCGCGGGGTTGAGGAAACGGCTGAGTGTTGGCGGTCGCCTGTGGACAAGGATCGCCTATTGAATCGAATCCCGATTGCTCCCAGTGTTACGGAGTCGGTCCGTTTCGATATCGCGTGCATTCGCGCGATAGGGTATGCGCCTGAACGGCTGCGGTTCACGCTTTCAAACGCGGATGGCCATACGGTTAAGGCGTATCAGGCGATAATTCCTGAATAGGTCGCGGTGGATCTATCCTTAACGAATGGACGCGGTGCGCGATCAGGTAGGCGAAGGCAGCAATTGCGGAG
>JAJDAB010000551.1 GCA_029262095.1 Candidatus Hydrogenedentota bacterium | reverse complement strand
CAAACGGGTTTTAGCTTCATAGAGGCCATCAAACTAGAAAACAAAATACGCTGATTAACATCCCCATTAGTCCCCCTTCGAAGGGGGATCAAGGGGGATGTTAATCGGGGACAGACTACGAACATCTGCAGTAATTACTTCGCAATAACGTTTGCGCGACCTGGATCATCGAAGTCGTCTGACCAATCGTTAGGAGCCGTGCCATGGGCGTGAGCAACATTCTTCTGCTAGCCATAATCGTCGTGGCGCACGGCGTATTCGCGGCGCGGGTCTATCACGTTTACCGCCTCGTCAACCTCGGCCAAGGCACCCTCGGCTTCAACGACATGGGCCGACGCGTCAAAGACGTATTGGTCAAAGGATTCGGACAGCAGCCGGTTGTGCGCGAGCCGTCCGGCTGGGGCCACTTCGTTATCTTCTGGGGATTCTGGATTATTTCCTACGGAACCCTTGAAAGCCTGGTCAACGGCGTGACGCCGAATCACTTCACATTCGCGTTTCTCGGGCCGCTCTACCCCATCCTGAATACCGTCCTCGATTTCTTCGGGCTGTTCGTCCTAGTCGCAATCGTGATCGGCGTATACCGGCGTGCGGTCATCCGCCCGACACGGCTCGAAGGCGAGTTCTCGCATGAACTCGACGCGTACATCATTCTGGGTCTAATCGCGACGCTCATCTTCGCTTTCCTCGGCATGCACGCAATCGATCAGGAAAAGCCTGGCTTTCTGTTGGTCTCCGATGTCATTCGCAATGTCGTACTCGGCGGCGAATCCAGCATCGAGGAACACGCCACCGCCTACAAAGCGTTTGAATGGCTCCACAACCTCGTCGTGCTCGGCTTCCTCATGTACATACCGTTTTCGAAGCATTTGCACATCGTGACCTCGTTGCCCAATTTCTTCTTGCGCGAGCCATCGGTCACAGGCCGTATCGAAAATCTCGATCTCGAAGATGAAAACGCAGAGTCGTTCGGCGTCATCAAAGTCACCGACTTCACGAAGAAAGAACTGCACGATGTCATGTCCTGCACGGAAAGCGGTCGATGCCAAGCCGCGTGCCCGGCCTATAACACAGGCAAACCGTTGAGCCCGAAGAAGGTCGTTCTTGGCATCAAAGACCACTTGCTCGAAGTAGGACCGGCATTGCTAAAAGACCCGGAATCCGAGCCTGAAAAATCTTTGTACGGAGACATCATCTCCGAAGACGTATTGTGGTCGTGCACCACCTGCGGCGGCTGCGAAAACGTCTGCCCCGTCGAAATTAAACCGATGACAATGCTCATGGAAATTCGGCAAGCGCGCGTCTTGATGGAAGGCGACTTCCCGGAAACCGCGCAAGTCGCGATCCGCAACATGGAAACACAATCGAATCCCTGGAACCTACCACAAGATCAACGAGGTGATTGGTGTAAAGACCTCGGTGTTACGACGATGGCCGAGAATTCAGACGTCGAATACCTGTACTTCGTCGGGTGCTCGGGATCGTACGACGACCGCTACGTCAAAGTCAGCCGATCACTCGTAAAAATCATGCAACAAGCCGGTGTGAGTTTCAGCATCCTGGGCGCGGAAGAAACGTGCACCGGCGACAGCGCGAAACGCATCGGCAATGAATACCTCGCCCAAGCCATGGCACAACAAAACGTCGAGACGTTCAACAATTACAAAGTGAAGAAAGTGATTACGTCGTGCCCACACTGTTTCAACTCGATTAAGAACGAGTTGCCCCAATTCGGTGGCGAATACGAAGTCATTCACCACGCTGATTTGATTGACGACCTCATAAAAAACGGCAAACTCGACGTAAAACCAGACGCCAATTCCGGAAACGGAAAGATCACCTACCACGATTCCTGCTACCTCGGCCGCTACAACGACATCATCGAATCGCCCCGCGATATCCTCGCGAAAGCCGAGGGCGCAGAAAACGTTGTCGAGATGCCTCGCCACGGCGAAAAGAGTTTTTGCTGCGGCGCGGGCGGCGGCCGCATGTGGATGGAAGACACCATCGGTACCGGCGTTAACGTCGAACGTTCCCGCGAAGCCATCGCGACTGGCGCCGACACAGTAGCCACGGCCTGCCCCTTCTGCATGACGATGATGTCCGACGGCGTAAAAGCCGAAGGCCGCGATGAAGACGTCAAGGTCAAAGACATCGCCGAAATCATCGCTGAGCGCCTGCCGGAGAAATAGGGACGCGAATTTTCACCAATAATGCGGTCATCACGCAATTGGAATTCAACATTGAGCTATTGATCCCTTCTCCCTGCAGAGACGGTTAAGGTGAGGGGTTGGTTCTCTCCTGGAGATTCGCAATGACATATTCGACCGGTGCCGCCCGGCTCGCAACACTCCTAACCACCACCGCAGCGCTATGTGCAGGTTGTGGAGGATCGGCGAACGGCCAAGCAGTCCACGAAACAACAGAAGTCGCCGGGTCCGGGCAACACACCATCAAAGGCGAAGTCTGGGCGGACAACTGGTTCGCGCTCTATCTCGGCGATCAACTCATTGTGGAGGATTCAGTACCGATCACCACGGAACGTTCCTTCAATGCCGAGGTGTTCACATTCAAGGCGGACTACCCTCTTCAGCTAAACTTCGTTGTGAAAGACTTCAAAGCGAACGACACGGGTCTCGAATACATCGGCACACGGCGTCAGCAGATGGGCGATGGCGGTGTGATTGCGCAGTTCACTGATGTTGAAACGGGGAAAGTCGTCGCGGTAACCGATGCGGACTGGAAGTCCTTGGTCATACACAAGGCCCCTTTGGACGTGGCATGCGCCGGGGAATCCGATCCGGCCGCTGGCGTCGGACCCTGCACGTTCGAGGCGCTGGATGAGCCAGACGGCTGGAAGACGGGCGGTTTCGACGACTCGGCTTGGACACCTGCGACTGAGCACAGCGTCCAAGCCGTGCGCCCAAAACACGGATACGATGAAATCGAGTGGGATCCGAGTGCAAAAATAATATGGTCGTCCGATTTGGAGAAAGACAATACGGTGCTCATTCGCACGACGGTAATGTCCGACGGCGTAAAGGCCGAACGCCGCGAAAAGTGAAAAGTTAAAGACATCGCCGAGATTATCGCGAAACGCTTGCTCGAGAAATGACTACACGGATCTAAACGCATTCGTTGATAGACGCGTCAGTTCAGTCGCGTCAAGACATTCCTAACAAATGTGAGGGATTTTCCCAGTTGCGCACGTGCCGAAAGACAATTCACGTCGTGCCCGAGTGGTCGTACCGAATTTGGTTTGCGTACCTAACTGACGCGAGGGAGTTCGAATCGTGTTCGTACTCGGGCTAATCTATCGATATCCCTATCTGTACTTCATTGTCCCTGCCGCACTCTTCGTGTTACTGATTATAGCGTCGCGATTTATGAAACCCCTCCGTAGAACGCGAAAAGCCGTAATCGCGTTCGCTTGTACCATTCCTGTTCTGGTCGCGTTGGGGTATGCCGGAATGCTTGCGTTGCTCTATCAGTATCAAGATAATTATGTATTCCAACCGAGTGGAGTCGTCAGTGATCCGCCGACCGATCTTGGTTGGACATACGAAGATGTTCTTCTTGATGTGGGCGAGTATTCGACACACGGCTGGTACGTTCATGCTGCAACAGACACGCGCGGCGCTGTGTTGTTTTCACACGGAAACGGAGGAACAATCTCAAGCCGGATAGAAGACGTGGATGTATTCCGGCAATTGGGTTTCGATGTGCTGGCTTATGACTATGGTGGCTACGGCAAAAGTACAGGGACGTCTTCTGAGGTGCGTTGCCAGGATGACATCATGGCCATGTGGAACTATTTACGGAACGAGCGGGATGTTGCTCCCACTTCCATCATTCTCTGGGGGCGTTCGATGGGGGGCGGCCCTACGTGTGAACTCGCAACCCGCGTTGACGAAGCGGCGGTAATATTGGAAAGCACGTTTACATCGGTCCCCCGTATGGGATCCGAGCAGTTCCCCATCTTTCCCTCCTCATTACTCTCGCTGCTAGTCAAACATCGATTCGAGAACGTGCAAAAAATCGCTCAGATCGGTTCGCCCTTGCTAGTAGTTCACAGTCCAGAAGACGAAACTGTTCGCGCCACCCATGGAAGGGAATTATTCGACGCCGCGGACCAGCCCAAGACTTGG
>JAJDAB010000550.1 GCA_029262095.1 Candidatus Hydrogenedentota bacterium | reverse complement strand
TCGATCAGTTCTTCAATCAAAAGGGTGGAAAATGCCTGGACCGATTGCTGCTAACCACGCAGTACGATAACCTGCGCCTAGTCCCAGGCACGACGGGCCTCGTCGAAGCGGCGAATCCCAAATACCAGCAGAAAATGTCGTTGATCCGCCAGTTAGGCGAACTCGATGCAGACTTAGTCGTCATTGATCTAGACGCGGGATCGCATCTTAATACCTTAGATTTCTTCTTGATGGCCGAGACCAGCGGCATCGTCGTCATCACGCCGGAAAAGACCAGTATCGACAACGCATTCAAATTCATGCGGGCAGCGCTATTCCGCCGAATCGAGCGCTTCTATCAGAGTGCCGAAGTCGGGGAATTGTTGAAACGAAACGAGAATCTTACCGATTTCATGGATTGTGTGCGGACTTCGGAGTCATTTGAGCCGGGAATCGGAAAGCAAATATGTAGCGAGTTGGCCGCGCTGGCCAAAGCGATTCGACCGAAAGTCGTTGTAAATCGCGCGCGAAATCCGTACGAAGCACAGATTGCATTCAATATTTTCGCCAAAATGGCACGTCGTAAACTTCTCGTTGAACCGGAAAACTTAGGTTACCTATACTTTGACCATTGTGTGCAGGAGGCAATCAACTCCGGTACGCCATTTGTTGTGAGTCACCCGAGGTTAGGCATTTCGGGTTGTGTGAAAGATATTGCTAACCGGCTGGGGTATTTTTAATCGTGCTAGATCGATCTGGACGCACCAAGACTGAGGCGGCATCCACACCGCAGCAGAAGCCACAATCTGAACCGGAAGAAGACAAGAAGCCGCAATCCGTCAAGCCACTGCAAATTGACATGGATGAAACGGATGCCGCGTATCATGAATTGCGCACGGCTGGTCGTCGTGGCGAGACCATTTTCGGTCGCGTCAATCAGCGTTTCCAGGAAGTGCTTCATACCAATCGAGGACCCGCGAAAATGCGGGACTCGGTCGTTGAGACGGCAGGTCGACCGGAAGTGACCGCAGACGATCTCTCGATGCGCCGCGCCCGAACCGTCAAAGCGCAGAGAATGGTCGTTCCGGAAGGCGTTATTATTGGTGGTTCGCTTTCCAGCGGTTCGGAAACGGAAATTTCGGGACGCGTTGAAGGTGATGTAAACGTCAATGGTCGTTTGTACCTGGGAAAGAGCGCGTTAGTGACGGGCAGCATCGAGGCGACGTCGTGCAAGATCGATGGCTTGGTCGAAGGTCAGGTACATTGCGCAGAAGAATTGGACCTGGGTGAAACCGGCAGACTGAACGCGGATTTGCAAGCGGGTAAACGAATCGTGCTTGGCGGACACGTGGCGGGGAATATCACCACCGGCGGCGTAGCCATTCTAGGCCGCAGCGCGAGTGTAGACGGAAACATTCGTGCACGTGCGATCGTCATAGATGAGGGCGCGGTCTTCAACGGCGATTGCACAATGCGTGCGCCTGCGCAACGGGAAATTGACGTATAGCGATATCGGCCGGATAGTAAAGGCCATATGAGTCGATTCAGCAGTAGAGGCAATGGGCCCATGCATTATTCGGTTGTCCGTCCCTGTGCCGGTCTTCGGTTTTCGTTAACATCCCATTCCGATTGGTCGCGACTCTGGCTGCTTGGTCTGATCGCCGCATGCCTTAGCTCAAATTTCCTGGATGCTTCCGCTGCGGATTCGCAGCGTTCGCTTCAAGTTGAGGGTGGCGGCGACGCACCTGGGCTCGGTCGCGAAGCCCGAAGAAATGCGATGGTCAACGCCCGAAATCGATTGCTCCTAAACCATCTGGAGTTCTGGAGCGGATCCACGGACCTCGCAAAGCTCGCTCCCATTCTCGACCGGGGCGAAACCTACTTTCGCGATGTGCGTCTGCTCCGTCATGAGCCGAATCAAGAATCGACCCACGTCGAAATAAAAGCGGAACTACTACTGTCGAATTTGCGCTCCGACATCGCTAAATACATTTTGCCCAGCCTCGATCGTAAGCCGACGGCCCTCGTAATTATGCATGATGACTTTGGAAACGACGACGTGCGCGCGATGGCGGAGTCCGGTGTGGCCGAGAAAAAATTGCGAAAAATCCTTCGCAATGCGGGTATCACGGTGATCGATCCCGAGAGGGTTCGCAAAGCGCTGACCGCAGAGGAACTGTTGGCATGTGTCGGAGGCGCGGAATCTCTTTCAGCCGAAGCCGCTCGGTCCCTATTCGCGGACATCGTGATCGTTGGGCGCGCTACGGTTTCAGTTGCGGAAGACTCGCGCGTAACCAACTTATTTCGAAATAGAGGGAGTGTTGCAATTCGGATTGTGCGAGCGAGTGATGACGCAATTGCTGAGGAACTACATGCGACCGGCGTGGTGGAAAGCCGGGAGCCAACGGTCGGCGGCCCCATGGCGGTGGAGGACGCCTGCGAAAAACTTTCCGTGTCGTTGGCGAGCGGCGTCATCATGGCGGTCCTGTTTAGTCCGGACGATGATGCCGTTAAGTTGTTGGTAATCGGCCATCCAAAGGACGGGCTGCGAGATGATGTCATCAAGTGGTTGGCGAATCAGGCGAACGTCGATGCTGTAGAAATTGTCGGAATGGAAGAAGGCTTAGTTCGCCTTCGTCTTGACTACAGTGGCGAGATGAACGAACTGGTGCGATTATTGGAGGACGGCGCTTCGCTAAGAATCAAGCGAGTGTTCGGCAAGAGTGTCACCGCCGAGTTCTAGTCGCATCGCGGCGGTGACTTTATTCGTGAAGTGTTATTCCGCTGGTGCGGGTCGATGGCGACGTACGCTGGCGGCTTTCTTGAATTTGCCGGCCTTGATGTAACGCACGCAAACTTTGACCTTGCGGACCGTGCCGTTCTCGTCCACAATGCGGATCGTTTGTAGATTGGGTTTCCAACGGCGCTTCGAGATACCCGTTATGTTCTGCCCGATACCGCCGGTCTTCTTCGCTTTACCGCGGCGAACGACGCGTTTACCCATTCGAGGCCGTTTACCGCTATATTCACACACGCGTGCCATGACAAATTTACTCCTACCAAAATTGATGCAACGTATTTCGCTGTCCCACGCCGGTCACCCCGTTGGGGCAAAGACGCGCCGGACGCAGCGCGGAAGTTTAGCAAAATCGCGGCGGTGGAGGCAATTCGCTGGACTTTCGTCTGGATTGCTCGCGATTCTGACCACGATATTGGGGGCCGGATGCGCGGGGATGGGGGATCCGGTCGAGCAAGTGAATCCTCCTGTGGGTGCGCCGGAACTTGCTGACGTGCTTGCCAGTCTAGCCCAGAATGACGCCAAGATCACGAGCTTTCGGGCCGGTGGATCGTCCATCATCAAATCTTCGCAACTCGAAGCCGTGCAACGGTTTCGAACGGGAAGCGTGATGTTTCGACGGCCGGCCGACCTTTTCGTCGAAGGACGATTGGTAATTGGCGCCGTGGCGTTAAGAATGGTATCCATAGGCAACCAGTATCTGATCGAGTTCCCCGTTCTTCGTGAATACTACGGTCGAATTAATGGCGTGGATGTTGAGCCGGTTCCCTTTGATGTGCCGCCGATCGAAATCGCACGGGAAATGTTCTTTCCCATTAATTGGGGGACAGTCAGGGCCAGGCGTTGTGAATTCCTACGCTATGACTCGGAGAATACTCGCCTGACATTCCTCTATCGCGAGTCGCGCACCATATCGCGCGAAGTCACCGTGGAAGGCCCCGCCTGGGTGGTCATTCGAAACGATCGTATTGAAGATGGTCGCGTGGTTGCATCGACAGAGAACGGCGACCACAATAGTAAGGACGGAATTCGTTTCCCCACTCGTGTTGTTGCCAACTTTCCGGAATACGAAACGACTATGGAATTCCGCATGAAGAACATTCGGCACAACGCGGACATCGATGAAGAGTACTTCACCATTGACGACGAACGACTCTCGGAAATCGGCCTTAAGCGGTTCGGACCCACAAGAAATTTCTGATCGGCTCGGGATCAAGCCATTCCAAGGCCGCCAGATCTTCCGGTGGATTCACAAGAAACGCGTATTCGATTTCACCCAAATGACGGATCTGGCGCTGGATTTACGCACGAGGTTAGCCGCAGAATTCCGCGTGTGCGACGCCGAGCCCACCGTGACACAGCGCAGCTCGCGATCACGGGGAACTCGGAAAGTATTGTTGCGCTTAGCGGACGGTGAGACGGTGGAATCGGTCCTCATTCGCGAGAAGGATCGCGCAACGTTGTGCCTGTCCACGCAGGTCGGGTGCGCGGTGAAGTGTTCGTTCTGTGCCACGGGACTTCATGGGTATAAACGAAATCTCAATCCTTCGGAGATCGTCGACCAGGCACTTTACCTGATGAGCGAGGAAGATTTCGGAGATCGCACGCCGAATATTGTTTTCATGGGTATGGGGGAGCCATTCCGAAACTATGATGCTACGTTGAAGGCGGTCCGCCTGTTAATGGAAGCGGAGGGGATCGGAATTGGTGCACGCAAAATTACGGTTTCCACCGCGGGCGAAGTCGATGGGATAAAGCGGTTCACGCGAGAAAACTGGCAAGTGCGCTTGAGCGTCTCGCTACACGCGGCGAACGACGAACTGCGCTCGGAGCTTGTACCGCTCAATAGAAAGTACCCGTTGAAGGATCTCATGGCCGCGGTTCACGCGTATGGGGCTGAGACGGGACGTCAGCTCACGTTTGAATGGGCATTGCTCAACGGTGTGAATGATCGTGAGCAAGATGCACGGGAATTGGTGCGCCTTATTCGCGGCACGAAAGCGAGCGTGAATCTCATTCCCTACAATCCGGTTAGTGGACTGGGGTATCAGTCGCCTTCGCGCGAACGGTGCATCGCATTTCGGGATGCGCTCATCGATCGGAGCGTTGCGTGTACATTGCGCAAAGAGCGCGGGCAGGATATCGATGCGGCGTGTGGCCAGTTGCGGAGGCGAACGGAGATCGTTTCGGGTTAAGCGTGTTGCTTGACCTTCGTAAGTTGCGCCGCCGCGAGTCCCGCTCTTTCGGTCTCACCAACGTGCAGGTACAGTTTGTGCGCTTTTTCGAAGCGGATTAGCGCCAGCTTGTTGAGGGATACCTTCGCCTCGTGTTCGCCTTGCCGGGCATACGACTCGGCTGCTGCGCGAAAGAATTCTTGGCTCTTCGTCGGGTCCATATTGAGTAAAAACGTTCCCGCCCGCTCCATCATCCAGGCGGAAAAACCGTTGTATGCCGTTCGCTGCGAGATACCGAGCATGGTTTGCAAGAAGTCGTAGTGAGCTTGTGTCGCATCGGGATCAGCTTTTTCCCGAACTTCCGATTCCGTCATTGGACTCTCCGCATCGCATGCGGACAACTCGGTTTGCAGTCCGAATAGGTCGTCCTTGAATTGGCGGACGTACAGCACGAGTGGGGCATCGATGTGTGTTTCGATGTAGCGCTGTTCGTAGGCCTCTCCGGTTTCGGCGCGCTCTTCTTCCATCTGGCGCTCCTCGTCTATCTGTCCCTGCTCCTGCTCGTAACGTTGAAAGAGCATTTCGGAGGATGATTCCAATGCCTGATGCGCTAGTTGCGTGTAAAGTTCACGGTTATCGCGATCATCGACAGCCTGAACGAGCAGTTTGTCAACGGCCAGAATGGGGATTTCCACGCTTCGACGTACGTGCTTCGTCATCATGAGACAGTCGACGAGATCGTTGCACGTCAGCCGAAAACCGTTCGGGCCGACTTTCTTGTCCTCATACCTGATGGCATCGATTTCTTCGAGAATGTGATGAAAGATGAGATCGGCCGCGATCACATAACCACGATTGACGATGAAACCATCCTTCGCCGCTTCGGGGCCGTGGAGTGATCGCAGTTGCAGTCGAACCTGCGCCGCAGTTGCCAAGTACCCCTGATTGCGCGCCAATTCGCGTAACTCATCACCGGCACTTTTTACATCGGGCGACTCTTCTTCGCGCGTGGCAATTACGACGCGCAACAACGGCCAAATCTGATCTTCAAATGCACGATCTTCTTCATAGAAATGCGCGGACGGAGGCGGATCTGTGGCACGAGACTTTCCACCTGGCTTGATTAAAGCCGAAATGCGGCCCAGTATTTTCAATGGCACTCCGCCCAGCCTTCGCTACGGCATTTGCTCGCCAAACTGTGTAACAGTACTGCGGCTCCCCAAGCGCAGTTCTGACTCTACTGGAACTGAGGAAACGCCGCAACATTGAACTTCGAATAACCTGGAACGTCGCGGTTGAAACCAGGATCATGCTTGAAAAACGTCTAGTCCCATTTCATTTTCAAGATTTTCGTGAAGGGTATTCAGTGCGCGCTCCAGTTCAGCCCGCGTGGCTTCGATCGTTTCTCGGGATTCGTCCGATGGCGGCAGAATCGGGTTGCCGTAGTCATGCACGACTTTTGAAAACGGCTTTGGAACCATGAATCGGTCCCACGATCGGAGGCGCCATGCCGGTACGGCTGCGACAGCATGGGGGATGATGGGCGTTTGCGTGCGCGCCGCCAATATTGCTGCACCCGCTTGTGCGACGCGCCGTGGTCCATGTGGTCCGTCGGGTGTGATCCCAATGCCTTCGATGTGCGCGATGGCTTTCTCAAGTTCGCGCAAAGCGCTACCGCCGCCCTCGCTGGTCGAACCGCGCACGGCTCGCAAGCCAAATTGTCGCACGCCTCGCGCGGCAAGTTCCCCGTCATAGCTAAAGCTGGTCATGGTGTGATAACCGGTCCGCCGATAACGCCATATCGCCATAGCGATGGTTTCATGCCAGAAAGCGATAATGACGTGTCCGTTGGATTCGAGCGCGCGCTGGAAGCGATCGGCGTGTCGCATTTCGGTGCGGAGCGAGAGGCCGATTGCACGAATGCCGATCGCGCACACGCGCGGAGCAATCGCAAGGGTGAGTCGTTGCTTAGACGTAAACACCTTGGGGCTGCGGTACTCGACCCCGGGAATGTTCAACGTGATTCGAGGCCGCGCACCAATTGCAGAATGACTCGAGTGCGGGGAACGGGGAGCGATGCCGATTCCGCCCTCCGGGCGATTTCACCGGAGATTGCGTCGATCTCGGTTTTTCGTTGCGCCCGCACGTCTTGAAGCATTGAGGAAATGTTGTCCGCGGTTTGCGCGCAGGTTTCTTCTGCGGCTTCGACGAGGCTTCGGGAGAATCGATAGCCTTCGATGGAGGCGACTTTCGCCGCTTCAACGACGAGATCGCGCAACAATTCGCGCGATTCACGGACTTCAATAAGTCTTCCGTTGGGGACATTGAGTAACGCCGTGAGGGGATTAATTCCGGCGTTGATCGCCGTCTTTTCCCATATAGTTTGACCCGGCGCATCCGTTATGGCGCATTGGAAACCAGCTGCTTTGAGCGCAGATTCCGCGCCATCCGGCGAACACTCCGTCCACGTGCCGAAGGTGGTAACTCCATCTGAAACGTGCCGGATGTGCCCCTCTTCCAGCAGCGTGACGGCTTCCGTCGTAACGCCCGCAAGAACGTTTGGGTTGCCGACCATGTCCGCGATGGTATCCACATTATTTAGGCCGTTTTGGATGGTGAGTACAGGAACGTTCTTCGGTAGGTTCAGATTGGTGGTCGAGTGGGCCTTTACGCACACGAGAACGAGTTGCGCGTCGGAGGGTACCGAATCGGCAAGCGTCACTTTGCATTTATGTTTACCGGT
>JAJDAB010000549.1 GCA_029262095.1 Candidatus Hydrogenedentota bacterium | reverse complement strand
AATGTCGTGTTCGCCGAGGGATCCGTAGGATACGAATTGTTTTCGCGGACACCCTTGGTCCTTCATATCCGCTGCGTCCACAAATACGGAATTGCCTTTGATACTTTCGTCGATGGCAATCTCGATGCGGCTTTTGATGATGTCCTTAATTTGGGACGAAGATTCCGTAGTATATGAGAGATATGTATAGGAAACGCCTAGCGAAAGGAGCGCATCTATGCACAACTCGCTTGCGCCCGAATCGATGACGTCTGTTAGATACGATCCTAGGTCTAGGCCCAGCGATCCGACGAACTCCCTGGCGCGGGAATCTGAAGGGCAGAGCGAAATATTTGGATCCGTCAAATACTCAGGATAGAGCACCGAGCCGCGAATCCAGGAGAGTGTGGGCGTGCCATTGAGGTGCCATTTTTGGGTTGGCGGGTAGAGACTACCGTCGCTTTCGTCGGCGTACATGCGGAGTACGATGCCGATTTGTTTCATGTTGCTTTGACAGGATGCGCGGCGCGCAGCTTCGCGCGAACGGGCGATGGCTGGAATCAATACTGCGGCGAGAATGGCGAGAATGGCGATCACGACCATAAGCTCCAATAGCGTAACTCCGCCTTTTCTTGTCACCGTGCGCGTCCTATCTGGGCCTGGATCGAACCGGTGCCAAACGTACACAGCAGCCGTTTCGAAGCACTTCGCGTCATTGGGCGTTCCCGGGAAATCGCCGAAAATGAGCAGATCGTTCGGGCACGCGTCTGAATGCTAGCACAGACCGGCGGTATGAAGCGCAATTACATCTCGAAATCGAATGCGCACACTCCATCGACGAGGGGCAGAATCGATTGTTTGACAATTTCGTGATCGGGATGCGGCAAATAGGCGTCGCGCGCCGCACTATCAACGAACGTCATGATGAAGCCGTGTGTGTAGCTCTGGTTTAGTCCTTCGTCACTTGAATAGGGGCCGCAAGTAAAGTCGAGTACGCCGTTTATCTTGTCTTGCAGGCCCTCGAGATTAAGGAAGATGCGCTCGATTTGGTCCGGTGCCACTTCGGGCTTGAACTGCAATAACACTACGTGCTTCATCTTTGCCATGAATGTTTGCTCCAGGTTTGGACTATGTCATATCCAGCGATTTGAACTGATTGACCTGTGCGACGATGGCCCGTTCGGTCGGTAATCTTTCGACGCTGCTCGCGCCGAAGAACCCGGCTACGCCCTTGGTGTGCGACATGACGAACTGGGCGTCCTCGGGTTCGCTGATAGGGCCTCCGTGGCAAATCACGATCACGTCCGCATTTTCCGCAACGGCCGCGTCCCGAATCGCTTGCACTTCGGCCGCTGACTGCTCCAACGTCCGGCTCGTCCGAGCACCGATACTGCCTTTCGTCGTTAAACCCATGTGCGCGACCAGCACGTCCGCACCAGCGCGCACCATCGCGACAGCCTGTTCGGGGTCAAACACGTACGGTGTCGTCAGTAAGTCCAGCTCGTGGGCGATTCCGATCATTGCAACCTCCTTATCAAAGCTCATGCCGGTCTCTTCCAGATTCTGCCGGAATACGCCATCGATAAGGCCGACGGTTGGAAAGTTCTGAACACCACTGAATCCCATCGCTTTGAGTTCGCGGAGGAACGATTCCATCAACCGGAATGGATCGGTTCCGCAGACGCCAGCCAAGACGGGAATGTCCCGCACCACGGGCAAGACTTCGCGAGCCATCTCGACTACAATCGCGTTGGCATCGCCGTACGGCATCAGCCCGGACAGCGATCCGTGTCCGGCCATGCGGAACCGGCCGGAGTTGTAGATGACGATGAGGTCAGCGCCTCCAGCCTGTGCGCATTTTCCTGAAATACCCGTGCCTGCGCCCGCACCGATGATTGGTGTGCCATTCGCGATCTGATCGCGAAGTTTGACCAAGATTTCGTTTCGAGACAGCATCATTTTTGATTTCCCATTGCTACAAATTGACTCACGATCGCATCTGCGAACGCGACATCATTGATGTGCGCATCCACATCAACGACTCGTACGTTATTCTGCGCATTTTCACGTACCGCTTCGAACAGCGCGGTGTCGGCTCGCGCATCGTAGAATACTTGGCCTTCTTTGTCGATAGCCGAAACACCCCGTAGCGGGATTAGTATCGCGACGGGCCCGTTCGCCTTACTCGCCTTCTGCGCGACGATTCTTCCCAATTCACGGCACTCGTCTTCCGTCGTCCGCATGAGCGTCACGGTGGGATTGTGTTCGTAGAACAATCGGCCGCAGAAGCGATCGGGTACGGTTTCGCGCGGCCCGAAATTGACCATGTCCAGCGCGCCCAGCGAAATCACCTGAGGCAGCCCTCGTCTCCCTGCTATCTCCATGCGGTCAGGTCCGGCGGACAATACGCCACCGACCAATTCATCGGCCAGTTCCGTCGTGGTGATATCGAGGACCGCTTCTATGTACCCGTCCGCGACGAGTTCTTCCATTGAACGACCGCCTGAGCCTGTCGCGTGAAACACGATTGGCTCGTAGCCATGCGGTTCCAACAATTCGCAGACCCTATCGACACATGGCGTAGTAACGCCGAACATCGTGGCGGCGACGATTGGCAGGTCCTCGTGCTCTTCGGATGCCGTACTCTTCGCCATGCCAGCCATCGCATGGGCGGCATTGGAAAGAATCCGCCGACTCAACCGGTTCAATCCCGTGAAGTCAGTGACCGAATACATCATCGCGATGTCTTTTGTCCCGACGTATGGTTGCACGTCACCCGACGCGAGAGTAGAAACCATTAGTTTTGGCACGCCGACGGGCAACGCACGCATCGCAGCGGTTGCGATAGTCGTTCCAGCCGAGCCGCCGATGGCCAAAACACCCGCAATAGGATCCGACGCGTGCAATGTTGCGACTGCCGCTGCGGCACCGCGCATCATCGTATCGATTGCGATACCACGGTCACCGGTCCTTCGGAGTTGCTCGATATCGGCTCCGGCATGTGCCGCGATTTCCTTGTCCGAGACGTCAACCTCAAACTCGGGCGCGGCCTGTATGCCGATGTCGATTAGCAGCGGCCGCAGGTCGGATTCGATGAGCCGATCGCGTAGAAAGGCGAGTTCCGTACCCTTCGTGTCAAACGTTCCTATGACGACGACGCGGCTCATTCTACGGGTATCGTGTTCCGTCCAGCCGCCCACCGAATCGACTGAGCGATAAAACGTCGGTAACTCGGGTCTTCGAAAATTTGCCAGCCATGCCCAGGCATAATCGTCGCCACGCGAGAGTCTTTGTACGTTCGAGTCCACGCGACCACCGAATCGCTTTCCTCATTATCACTTTCCAGCACCGGTTTCGCACCGTCCACTTGGAACACGAACTTGTACGGTTCCTCGATGACCTGGAACGGAGCGATGCCTTTCGTGATTGGGTGATTCCCTTCAGCCGGTTTGTACGTCATCTGGACGCCGCCGGTGAACTCGCTTTTCCGATGGCCATCTTTCTCTTCGAAAAAGAACTGACCTCCGGCAATCTCGCGAAACTTCGGCCAGCCGGGGTGGCTGCAAATCGCGTGGTGCAACACCACCAATCCTCGCCCGCCACCAAATGCGTTCACGAACGCGTCCTTTTGTTCGTCCGTGATCGACATCTCGAAGTCGTAGAGCAAGACAACATCGTACCCTTCTGCAAACCCTTCGCTATACGCCGCGCACGGTTTGCTCGATTGCGTTTTCTTGTCCCATTCAATGTCCGAATGCCCCTCGAATAGCGAAAAGAATCGCACGTCATAGGGGTGGCTTCCCGTAATCACGAGGAGGCGGATCGGATCTTCCGCGGGCGCAGCCGCAGCGACCGCCAACGTCAGGGCCAATGCGATGTATATTCGCTTCATGGACGAGGTCTCCTTGAGAGTCTTGTTAACGTTCGTTCGCCATTGTGGCACTTTCTGACATGAGCTCCATTGTGTCCGGTGGATTCATTAAGAAATAAACTAGATCCAGAAACATCGTTTCTTCGAGCGCCGCACCGAGATCAGACGGCATCGGCGACAACCACACAGAACGCCGCTCGTCAATGTCGTCCTTCAATACCTCGGTTTCCACATCTTGCGTATTCACAATCGTGAGTCGCGTCTCGTTCTCTTTCATGACCAGCCCATCGACTACTGTTCCGTCATGCAGCCAGATCATCGTTGTTTGAAACGCGGGATCGATATCCCAATTCGGCATCAGCACGTCCTGCAAGATCCTGTCAATGCCACGCGCAGCGATGCCGTCGAGATTCGGGCCCCGCATGCCGCCCAATCCACCCATACGATGACACTTCATGCAGGTTTCCTCAAAAACGCGCTGGCCGTTCCGGATGTTACGTGCGGCGTCAGACTGAATGATGTCCCGATAACGCGCGATCGTGTTGCGGATTTCGGCGTCGTTGCCTTCTACGCCTTCCACGAGACCCAGGTAGCGGGCCGTCAGTTCGGCATCGTTGTGGCTCGATTCGATCCGAATGCGCGTGATGTGATTATTGATATGGCTCGGGCTGATACGTTTCGCTTCAACGGCTTCCAGCAGATACTCCACGCCCGGTCGCCGCGTCGAAAGGCTTTCGACTGCACCGGCAAACACGTCCGATGGCGCGCCTCTAAGCGTGTCCAGTAGGCCGTCAAACCGAGCCTGGCCGTCCACGTACCGCGCGACAATGCGTGCCATCTGTCTCCTCGACCAAACGCTTTCCTCTTTCCGCTGGACGATTTCGAGCACTCTGCTCGCCGACTCATCAAAGTCAGAATCCAACAAGTACTCCGCTGCAACTTCCCGTGCCCGCAACGACGCGCTCGAATCCGTGAGGCTTTCAATCGCCACCGGTTTTGTACCAGCTAGCCCATATCGGGCTCCGATTTTCAATGCCAACAATTTGTCGTCGTTTGCCGTGAGGCGCGGGAACCAATCTTCCAAAATTGCGTGGACAATCAATCCTCCGTTCTCCGCACGTTTGCTATTCGTGAAGAGCGCGTTAGCATAGACCGCCAATTCGCTGGACGATAGGGCCGGGTTATCGATAAACGCCCTGCGAATAGCCTGCGTTTCACCGTGAACGAGAATTGTTCGAAGTACTTGGGGGCGGTCTCTTTTCGGAATACGGCCATCGACGAGGTACTTCGAGAGCGCAGTGGCGGCCGCGGTCGTTTCGGTAACGGCGAGAATCTTCGTCAGCGCGGTGGACTGGTCGGCATCCATTTCCCGTTTTAAAGAGGCCGTCAACACATCGTCCTGTTCGAGGTGTTCGCGCATCGATTGCCGAAGAGCATACTGCCTCAACGTATCACCGCCGAACTCGCCGCCGGATCGTTCTGTCAGAGCGTTCAACGACTCAACCGTGGGTACATCGCGCAAGGACAATGCAGCTTCCCGCACCACGAACGGCGACGGATCATCTAGCGTTGAAATGAGGAGTTGGTTTCGTCGCGTAACTTCCAACGGATCCGAACTGGTCTGATGTCCGATCATGTGAGTTGCTTGTCGCCGGAGGTGCGGATCTGGGTTTTCTAGGAGTGTTTCAAGGTCGTTAGTCGTGAGGTTATCACCGCGCTCCAACAGCCAGAGGGCTTCCGCCCGTTCGGTCGATGAGCCGTTTCCCGATACTATTCGGCGATAAGCCCGAGCTCGGGTGTCTGAAAAGCGATGCGCCAGTTGTGCCGCAGCGGTTCGTCGGATCCATTGGTTCCTATTGGATAACGCCCTCAGGAGATTGCGACGCGACGCCTTGCTCCAGTCGATCGCCATCGGCCCGAGAAACTGCCTTGTCGCCGCGTCCGATAGCGGCGCGTTGTCATCACCAACGTACACAATGCGCCAAATGCGGCCGCGTGACTTGTCCCGGTCTGGATGGTCGAGCGGCACTTCGACGTGCGCAATGATTCGGTTGTACCAATCCGCTATGTAAAGCGCTCCGTCCGGCCCCAACTCGACGTCCACCGGTCGAAACCACGGATCTGATGTCGCGAGAAAATCAGGTTCCCTCGTTAGATGTTTGGTCGACCCAGTGCCCTCTAAGCGATCGAGGTGGATGCGACCGTTGACAGGGTTTCCCAGGAATAACCGGTCGCGGTAGGCCGGTGGAAAGGCCTCGGCGGTATACGACACGAGTCCCGCGAATCCGCTTGCACCGTGCGAATCTTCGGTCACGTGCGGAGCGAATCCCAGCGGCTCGTTCGGCTGCAAGAAGCCCTGATAGGCAAACCCCTCGACGATCTGCCACAACGGACGCGATTCACAGTCGGCCCCAAACAGGTTTTGATTGTTGTCGAATGCAAGGCCCCACGGATTGCTCATGCCGGGTGCCCACACTTCGATAGCGGAACCGTCGGGCTGCATGCGGTAGACGTTGCCATGGTGAATCGCAGTTACGTCGCCTGCGCTGTTTTTTACATTGGACCGATTTACGTGTCCCTGCAGCCCGTACAGCCACCCGTCGATTCCCCATGTGAACGAATTCGGCAACTCATGTGTGTCATCGCGCGCGAATCCGGAATACAATACTTCCCGGGCGTCCGCTACGTCGTCGCCGTCTGTGTCCGTAAGCAGCAAGATGTCCGGCGCATGCCCGAGAATCACGCGCCCGCCCGGCATTGCTTCGATTCCGCTACAAATGTCGAATCCATCCGCAAACACGGTTATGTCCGTCGCCGCTCCCGATTCACCGTCGATTTCAATGAGCAACACACGGTCCGAAGGCGGTCCGTCCGGTAGTGGTCCTAGGGGATAGTTGGTCGAAGTACTCACGAGCAGCCTGCCTCGCTCGTCGAACGCCAGTTGCATGGGCTTTTGTATTTCGAGTTCCGACGCGACCAATTGAACTTCGAATCCCGGAGGAACAATGAATGCGGATCGCGCGTCTTGCGGAGCTAGCGGTGCTCTGTCCGTTATGAATACACGACCGGGTGGCTCAGGCATTGGCTTGATGGGTCCGCCGGGCGCAGCATCGCGATCGGATTCTACGATTGGCGACGTACGACCTGGCTTCTCGAATGTCGCTCTTCGAAGGTCCGAATGCAAACTACAACCAACAGTCGCACTGAAATACAATAGGAGGCAATTCCGTAGTATGCTCTTTCGATCTCCAAGTGCACGCACAATGGCTATTAGGCCTTCTTGTGCGACGGCAGGCGATTTGTTCGGGCCGACGTGTTGGGCTGGAAACATCAGAACTGGTATTCCACTCATTATTGGTCTGTCCTAGGCGTCGAGTGCCCATCCTTTTCGATACTCTTTTTGGAGGAACGCGTTGGCTTCGGGAACGTTTGTCACTTTCATGTTCGGGCCGTCCCAATCCAACTGAGCGTTTCTACCAGAACGCAATGCTACGTTGCCGAGTAATACAAGTTCCGTAAGGCCGCTCGCATACGCGAAATCTGACCCTGTCGGGTTTCCCGTCTTGCAGGCGTTAATCCATTCAAGGCGATGGCCCTCAGATCTTGGAATCGTTTCAGGGGGACGCTTGTACTCGCGCATTCTGCTTTCCGGCAGTAACTCCGGAACGCTGCTCCATCCACCGCACAGTAATTTACCCTTATCACCTTCAAAGAGGATCCCGTTGGTACGCATCTTTCGATCCGGTCCGAGTTCCTCGGGTCGTGGCGGCATCAATCCCCCATCGTAAACGGTGATCGTTAACGGAGGTGCGTCGCCGCGAGCTGGGTAGTCGTAGTGAATAATGGACGCCTTGGGATACGTCTCTGCGTATACCTCCGTCGAACTCGCGTGGACACTTATGGGGTGCGTTTTATCTAGCCCCAGAGCCCAATACGCGGGCTCGATATTGTGAATAATCGAGTCGCCCAAGGCGCCTGTCCCGAAATCGAACCACGGACGCCAACGAACGCCGGGAAGATAGTCGGGATGGTATGGCCTCTCGGGCGCCGGGCCAAGCCATAGGTCCCAGTCCAGCGTAGCCGGCACAGGAGGAGTCTCTTTTGGTCTCGTCGATCGCTTGGTCCAGCCGGGATACGGAAGCGGTCGATCGGTCCAAACGTGAACCGCGCGGACATTGCCGATGGCACCGTCCCAAATCCACTCGTTAATGAGCCGGGCATCCGGATTCGCATGTCCCCAGTTACCCATTTGTGTAGCAACATTCGATTCTCGGGCTGCTTTGGTGATCATTCTCACTTCCCCGATGGTGTGAGTAAGTGGTTTTTCACAATACACGTGTTTTCCCATTTGCATAGCCGCCAAGGTGATGATCGCGTGCGTATGGTCTGGTGTGGCGATCATCACGGCGTCAATTTCTTTTTGGGTATCGAGCATCCTCCGAAAATCACGATGTCGCGTGGCGTTGGGAAACATTTGAAACGCCTTTGCCGCATATTCATCGTCAACATCGCACAGCGCTACGATGTTTTCCGATGCCATGGCCTGTAGATTCGTGAATCCCATTCCGCCCACACCGATGCCGGCAATGTTGAGCTTCTCGCTCGGCGCGGTATGGTCCTGGCCTCCCAGGACAAACCGCGGAACGATGTCAAATACGCCCACCGCCGCGACGCCTTGAACAAAGCTGCGTCGGGAAATCGTATTCGAACTACGTTGAATACGTTGGTCACTACTGTTCATGTCACCTCACCATACGTTGATCTCGTTCAGGATCTAGGGTGTAGAAACGTTTGCGATGTCATCCTTGGTACAAACGGCACCTGATCATCAAGGTTCGGTAACGTTCGAGAATGGGAATCGTGCAATGCGGCCAAAATGATAGGGAGCAAGAAAAATGCCAAAGCACACTAATATATGATTTAGTGCCATGCGAGAGGCTCCTCCTGCGACTTCCGTTTCTGCTTGCGATAATCTGTTACACAATATAGGTCACAAGTGTTTCTTTTGTGTAACACGAAAACATGGGAATGCGTTCTTTCACGATCTTGGCATTCGGGATGTGTTCAGCGGAGTAATCTCTGTGATGCACGTCGTACTGCTTAGGATCGAGCCTTCCACTCCGGATTTTGTTCCCACTGTATTCTTGTTGGCGTCTTTCTTGCTGCTAATCGGCGATACCTGATCGAGATTGTCGTTTTCGCTTTCGGAGTACAAAAGGATTCTTCATATTGTGCAACTATTCGTAGTCGATCAATTCGCTTCTGAACCGGGAATCCGTCAACGGGCTCTCAACATTCTCATGATACTCGCGGCGAATTTTGCTGCGTATCAATCTTGCTCCAGCCCCGATTCAATTGAGCCGCGTTTCGAGGCGCGAATCACTTCTGGGATAGTCTATGGTACGGGAAATGTCACAACCACTTCTGGCCAAGACGGCACCAAAGCGCTCGAATTGGATGTCTACGAACCGAGGAGTTATGAGCGTACCGACAAAGCTGCCGTAATTCTGATTCACGGTGGGGGGTTCACGGGAGGACATCGCGACGGCATGAGCCATATGGGGAGGTTTCTGGCCCAACGTGGATTTGTCTGCTTTGCGATCAGCTATCGACTCTCGGTCGATAATCCTCCTGCCGTGCCAGACGCGGCGTTTGCCGATGCCTTCACAGCGGTCCGATGGATCAGGGCAAACGCAGAGTACTATGGCATCGCCAAACACCGAATTGGGGTGATGGGACATTCGGCGGGCGCTTTTTCGGCGGCTGTTGTGGCGACGTGCTACGCAGTCGATTTTCTGTGCGACGGGCCGACCATCTCTCCTTTCAACTCACCTTCTGAATCGTCACGGGTACAGGCTGCTGTGATCTGTTCAGGCGGAACCACCTATCCGGAAGCACTCGATCCTTCTGATCCTCCTCTTATGCTGGTGCACGGCACGGCAGATTTCATCGTACCTATTGCGCATGCCGAACAAATTCGAGACGCGTATATCCGCGATGAGATTCCCTATCTTTTTTGTCCATTGGAAGGCGTCGGTCATGAACCTCTTAACGAAGTATACGAGGGTATGGATGTAAGGGAATTGATAGCCAGCTTTCTTTGGGAGAAGCTGGAAAATGCATCTCCATTTCCTCCAGACGAATCCTCCAAGAACGACAAACGCTTAAAGGCGAGCTCATCAGGATTGGACTGGGTTTCAGAGCTCGTCGAAGCAGTCCGAGGCGATTCAAATGCCAAACACGAAAGGGTGGATCCGCCAGTACATCGTCTGGATGTCTCCGAGACGAAAAACGGAGAAGTGATCATTGATCCTCCAGGCGGCATTTATGCCGAGGGTACACTTGTAACCCTTACTGCGGCTCCACAAGAAAATCATGTCTTCGGGTTTTGGGCAGGAGATGTTCGTGCGATCCAAGAAACCATCCATGTCCGAATGGACATGGCGAAAAGGATTCAGGCCGGATTTGTCGAGCGCAGGGATGTTAGGCGTCACACGCTGACGATCGCGAGCAATGCGTTGGGGGCGATCCATGCCGTACCCGACAAGCGTGATTATCTGGATGGGGAACGAGTATCGCTTCAGGTTACGCCATCCGCAGGCAATGTTTTTGTTGGATGGAAAGGAGATGATTCAGGAATACAGAATCCCGTGAGCGTGGTGATGGACGACTCAAAAACCATGCGCGCGACCATTCGTCGCATACTCTCGGCAGCTCCGCTTTCCGCGACCGTTTCTGCAGCCGGTGGCAACACGGAGTTTCTCATAAGAACGGCGGAGGGGACTTGGCGGGTTGATCCTGTTTGGGAGCGTCCGTGGTTGACTTTTTCGAGCGCGAAGGGATTTGGAAAGCTGGGCGTCGTAACGGTCCCAAACCAAACTCCATATGCTCGCACGGTACTCCTCCGACTGCGTTCCGACATGCCCAATGTCGAAGCCCTCGACCTTCTCGTGACACAGGAAGGCATAGATAGAGAGGGACATCCGCCCGCTTCCGCGACGGGGTCGGCCATCTATGAGGGACTGAAAAGTGAGCTAGGACTTCTTGCGTGGTGGTCGGGATCTACCGCGCCCCCTGGGCATCGAATACTGGAGGCCAATCCAGAGCGCGGTTACGTGGTCGGCAGTTTTTCTTCGGCCGCAATAGGGTATCTAACGATTGATGGTACCGCACCGCTTCTCATCCCCGATGGCACTGCCGATTATCACATCTATGCTTCTTGGGATCTGCCGAACACTCCTGACGCATGGCCTGGTCAACATGACAAATCTATTGACCGATCTTCCTACTGCTACGTCGGGATTGACTCTGGTTCGATCGACCATTCAAAGTTGCGATTTGGCGTCGAATGGAAAGACATTGGTAGCGGGCCTGAATGGGTGGTGCGTAGCCAGCGCGAATCGCGTGAGATTGCCATTGGGAAGATAGAAAATAAGGAAGAACCCATCCTATTCCAACTCCACATATGGAAGGACCAGGACGGAGACAGTTCTGTTCACCCGGGCAGTGCGACTGTCCAGGCGGAATTTCGGATCGACGAAGGAGCCTGGAATCACTTCACCTTTGTTACTCCGGGCCCCTCCGATGTGTATCCCATTGGCGGGTTGGGATTTGACAGGGGTGACGACTTCGTTACATTTAAAGTACGCGGATTTGGTACGCCGAATATGAAGGAGATTCGAGTTGAGGGCGAATCCATACCAAGTGTGAACTGAGAGATGCAAAATTATAGGCGTCAACGATCTAGTATGAATTTCTACGGTGACTAATTCGATAAGAGCAGAGTGGGGGACAAGAGTCTAGGGTATCGACTGGGCTCAATGACGATTTCGACGTTGAACGGCATCGCGTGGGACGAGAGTGGTCGATTGCGCGCAGTGCTTCCTAGCAAGAATCGGCAAGAAGATTTACGAACACGCGATTCCTTACGCAGCGTCGCGATAGTACACGCGAATGATTCCCCCAAGTTCGGTACGGCAGCGGACCTGGTCTTCTGTTTTCGGGATAAAGTTTTCGTCGAGCACCGAGTTGTATCGTCCTACTCTCCGGTGGGGTCTGTGCTTGTGATAATGCCGGAGCCGCGTTCTTACGATGTAATCCAACTGGTCTTTGCTGAAGCACATGAAATGGTTCCAGCATTCGCACTTCAGTGTCCCGATGAAACTCTCACAGTATGTGTTCGCCATTGGAGCGCGCGGCGTAATCTTGATTGACCTCACGTTGACATCGCTCCAGAAAGGTTCGAACGTATCCGGGTATATCCGGTCCCGATCCCGAACTAGAAACTTGGGATTGATATCTTCACCATTCATCCACATCATGGCGTTTCGAGCCTGTTGCATGACCCAGGCTGTATCGGGATGATAAGTACTCGAACTGCACAGCACCTTTCGGCTACCCAAATGAATGAAAACGAGAACATATGCGACACGCACGCCACGAAGGGTGAATATTTTCTTCGTGAAGAAGTCGCATGCGACCATCGATTCCATATTGGCGTGCACGAAGGTCGTCCAGGGAATTGGAGGGTTCCTGATTGCCTTGTTGGGTTCAGGGAAGTGCCCTTCCTCCTTAAGAACGTTGCGAATCGTGGACGTACTTATACGAATGCCCAGTTTCTTGAGTTCACCAAAGATTCGACGGTAACCCCAGGGCAGGTTCTCTTTAGCCAGGCGTATCACCAAGTTTCGCGCTGCCAATGGGGTTCTAGGACGGCCAGCGGGCCTGTTCCTTCTGCAACTGCGCAGCTCGCGAAGCCATTTCTTATAGGTTGCAGGAGTGACGACTTGCATGAGGTCATCGATCTCGTGGTCAAACGACACACCGAGGCGAAGCAACTCCGCGCGTTCGCGCGGTGTTGAGACAATTCGACTCGTGCCCCCGCTACTGGGCAACCCCATAACAGTTGGCATGGCATGCTAACGCGGAACAAGAAGATGACCTCCGGACTGTTCTGCATTAGCGATTCCATTTTCGTGAAATCACTTTGTTCGCTCAAGGTCTCGTAATGATATTGCATTACGAGTTCGGATATCCGCTTTAGCAGCGTTTCGATTTCGTCGCTTTGTGAGGATTTGGTTCTTCTTCCAGGTGTACAATTCTCTAGCAACAAATCGACAATGTCTTCCAACTCATCGGGGACCGGTTGTAACCGCTCGTAGACCTTGAACGCTTTCTCATACGTTTTTAGGCGCGCACGATAAAACTTCAACTAAACCGAAGGCGGAACGCTCTCTTGAACTACGCTGAAAAGTTCGCTGTTCTCCGCCAACTTGCACAGTTCCAGGCAGCTCGTTGCGGAGGTCGCAGCTTGTTGGGCGACCATAGCCACTAGTGGGCCCTTCCCTTTTGCCCATTCTTTTAGCGAACTGAATTTCGTCATTTCTAACGCCTCTAGCTGACATGAGGGACGAATTAGAAGATTCAGATAAGAAATTTGGTCTCCAAGATTTCTGACAACTCTAGTCGCAGTCGACCGCTGCTATACTGTGTTTTATGATCTTTCAAACCCACACGGCTTATCGGCATTGCCTCGCGCTGATGTTGGTTGGCATGTTTCTGCCAGTTACGGCATCTACCGAGAATCTGCCGAACGTTATACTGGTGGTTGCGGACACTTTGCGCGCGGATCGCGTTTCAGCGTTTCGCGACGGGCAACCGGTCATGCCCAACCTCGATGCGATGGGTACGCGTGGCATCCGCTTTACCCACTGCACATCGCAAGCGCCGTGGACCTTGCCATCGGTTGTTTCATTGTTATCGTCCTTGTACGTCGATGTTCACGGTTACCACTACACCACCTATCGGATTGGAAGGGATTTGCCGGCGACCAATTTGGAAGTAAGAACCGGCCTGGTTAATCAGATCATGACGCTGCCGGAGATGTTGCGATCGGGTGG
>JAJDAB010000548.1 GCA_029262095.1 Candidatus Hydrogenedentota bacterium | reverse complement strand
GTCGCTAATCAGCTTGAACATAGATCCCATCTGGTCGGACGAGGATTTTGTCATCGTCAGTGACCCAATGCTTGAAGAGGGTACTTGGCTGGCCACGACCCACCTTGTCTATGCGCCGGAAGGATCGAAGGTCGAAATCATCCCGGATATCGACGACCCCGAGAAACCAGTCATCAAGGCCTCGGATAGCGACTGATGATTCGCTGGTTCACGGTAAATGGTATCGCCGCGAACTTCCTGATGATCGCGATATTAGTCGCGGGCATCTACACCGCGTTCTATCGAATTCCGCTGGAAGTCGATCCAAAAGTCAGTTGGGATACCGTTGGTATTCACATGCAATACCGGGGGGCCACCGCGCGAGATGTGGAACGAGCGATCATCGTACCCATCGAGGAAGCACTCGAAGGCGTCCAGGGCATCAAAGAATTGCACGCCGACGGTTATCGCGGATCAGGACGGGTCTGGATAAACGCCGAGCCAGGCACGGATATGCGCACGCTGATGGAGGACGTCAAAGCGCGCGTTGACCAAATTACGACGTTCCCCGGAGAAACGGAACGCCCTCGCATTTTCCTCGCTCAATCAAAAGACGAAGTATTGAGTATCGCCGTAACCGGTAACTTGGACGAACACGAGCTGCGTCAAATTACGCGCCGCGTCTTGGCGGACGTTCTCGAATTACCCGGCGTTAGTAGCGCCGAACTGGACGGCGCCCGCAACTACGAAATCGCTATCGAGGCAAGCGCAGAGAAGCTGCTGGCGTATAACCTCAGTTTTCAAGATATCGCCGATGCGATTCGTCGGTTCTCGATTGACTTGCCCGCCGGATCCATCGACAGCTCGAGCGGCATGTTTACGGTTCGCACGCTGGGCCAAGCCTATTCCGAGGAAGAATTCGCAGCTGTACCCATTCGCGCCGCGGATGGTGCGACCGTATTGCTTGGCGAAGTAGCCACTGTTCACGACGGCTTCGAAGGCAAGAAACGACAGGTCCTCTTCAACGGGAAGCCTGCGATGTTTATTGAAGTGATGCTCGTCGGAAACGAGAGTGCGATCGATATCTCAGACAAAATTCACAAGTACGTCGAAGAATCGGTCTCGCGTTATCCCGAAGGAATCGAACTGTTTGTTTGGGACGACGAATCCAGAGCGATTCGCGGGCGACTCGGCACCCTAGTCACTTCGCTTATGCAAGGCGGCGTCCTGGTGATGATCGTGCTCGGATTATTCCTCCGACCATCGATCGCATTCTGGATTGTGATCGGCATTCCGGTGGCCTTCGCGGGTGGCGTGATCATGATGCCCTGGTTCGGTCTCACCGCAAATGTCATGAGCCTATTTGGATTCATTATCGTCGTCGGGATTGTTGTCGACGACGCAATTGTCACTGGTGAAAATGTCTTCACGAAGCTAAAAGCCGGACGTCCTTCGTTGGAAGCAGCAGTGGAAGGGACGCACGAAGTTGCCACCCCAGTGACGTTCGGTGCCATTACAACCATGGTCGCGTTTCTACCGTTACTCTATTTCGAAGGTCGTTGGGGTGCATTCGCCAAGCAAATTCCGCCTGTCGTCGCTGCGGTACTCGTGTTTTCATTGGTGGAGTCGAAGCTCATTTTGCCCGCGCACTTGAAGCACCTGCAGATTGATCGCCGTAACAATATCTTCACTCGATTTCAGGCCAGTATTGCCAATGGATTGGAACGATTCGTCGAACGGGTTTATCAGCCTGTACTAAAGGTTGCCGTTCGTCACCGCGCTGCAGTCCTCGCTGGATTCGTCGCCATGGCGCTCACGATGGCGGGCTATTGTATGGGGGGGCGCATGGAATTCGTCTCCTTCCCCACCGTCGATCGAGAGCGCATATCCGCCTTTCTCGAACTGCCGAGTGATACACCGATTGAAACGACCGCGCGTTATGTCGACCGCATGGAAAACGCGCTCGATCAAGTACGCGAAGAATTTGTCGATCCCGGTACGGGTGAATCACTAATTCGTCATGTGTCTCGATTTACCGGCGCAAGTCGCTGGAATCGTGGCAGCAATTCCACCGGCTACATATCGGTCGAGGTGATGCCGCCCGATGACCGAAGTGAACCTGGCCCGAAGAATAGCGAAATCGCCGCGCGCTGGACCGAGCTTGTTGGCCCGATTCCGGAAGCCAGACGTTTCAAGGTGCATTCCGAATCGACGTTCCGAGAGCATCAGCAATATGAAGACGATGAACTTAATATCCAGCTACGCGGGCCCGATTCGCCGGAGAAGACGAAAGTCGCCAAAGAGATCCGCGATATATTGGAAGGCTATTCCGGAATCGCCTCGGCCTGGGCGGATGTCGATTATGGGCAAGATGAGCTCGAATTGAGTATGAAGCCCCAGGCCGCCGAATTGGGTTTGACCCAAACGCTTCTCGCACAGCAAATTCGTCAAGCGTTCTACGGAGAAGAGGCGCAACGTGTGCAACGCGGTATCGATGATATTCGCGTCATGGTCCGGCTGCCGGAGAAAGAACGGGAATCCCTGAACACGCTCGACCAATTCAAGATCAGGACCCCGCGTGGGGCTGAAGTGCCGCTTGCAACAGTAGCGGACATCAAGTTTACAAAAACCAATGCGGACATTTACCGCAATGACAAAGCCGAGGTCACCTGGATCGGCGCGCAACCCGTCGACGAAGCCGTCGACATTATCGCGATTGCCAATGAAATCACGCCGCGCCTAAATGAACTATGCCGCGAAGCCAATATCTCTTATCGCTTTGTAGGCTATGTGGCGGATGCGGAAGAAGCTCGGAACCGAACGATACTCGGCAGCGTCGCATTGTTCTTCGCGTTGTATGCGCTGCTCGCAATGGCGCTCAAGTCAATGGTCCAGCCATTTTTCATTATGCTCTCTGTGCCGTTTGCGGTCATCGGCGCGTTGCTGGGCCACATCATTATGGATATGACCCCATCGTACCTCTCAATTTTCGGCATGTTGGCGCTCGCCGGTATCGCCGTGAATGATTCCCTCGTTATGGTGGATTTCATTAACCGAAGACGCCGCGAAGGCGCGTGCCTGGTCGATGCAGCCCAAGAAGCAGGGGCCAGACGTTTCCGCCCCATATTGCTTACGTCCGTCACGACATTCGTCGGCCTACTGCCTCTCATCACGGATCGTTCGCTGCAGGCGCAGTTCCTAATACCAATGGCAGTGTCACTCGCATTCGGCGTGCTTTTCGCAACGATCGTCACGCTCTTCTTGTTGCCATGTTCCCTACTACTCGCCGACGATATTGCCCGAATGCTCTCCCGCATTCGCCGTTGGTATTTCCACCCCTTCCAAGCAGCCGACGCTCGTTAACTAACTCGTCAAGAGCGATCCCACCGATGCAACAAGGGTTAGTTCGGCGGAGGACCTATCTCCTACGTCATCTGCTCGGGGTGAATTGCATTGACATGGGCATAGGTCAGGATCGTTTCATCGGCGGTAATGAGATCGCAATCGAGTGCTCTTGCAGTGGCTACGAGTATTCGATCAGCTGGATCTTTGTGGAATTCACCAGGCAAACGACAAGAATCCACGAGGTAAGATCGGGTCAGATCTACTTCGCGAACACCCGGATAATTCAATGATTGGTCGAGCCATTCATCGAGGGAACAGGGGAGAACCAGGCGGCTTCGAATCTGGAGCATGGCCACTTCCCAGCACGAGATGGCACTAATTCCAATGACCTCATCATTGGATCGTAAATCAAGCGCATTCAATGCAGTCTTAGAGAGACGGTCATCGCCATGGACCCACCACACCCAAACGTGGGTATCAAGCAATATCACTTAGACGCTTCCCACTCGTCGTCAG
>JAJDAB010000547.1 GCA_029262095.1 Candidatus Hydrogenedentota bacterium | reverse complement strand
GAACATTGTCGCGTCGATGTGTCGAGAATCGACGACCTAGCTGCTGGACAAGCGATGGTCAGTCTTGCTTAACGGTCCATTCGTAACGATGCCATAGTCCCGCGCCGGTTCGAATGCCGTCGGCGGTCAGGCATTCGAGGTAAGCTTCCTTCGGAGTAATCCAAAGGATACAGTCGCAGCCGTCAGCGGTGCGGAAGGGATAGCCGACATGCACGCCTCGCCAACCCCGTTGGCCATCGTCGTCGATGCTGCCTTTGAAGTCACCCGGGAGTTTCGGGTCCCAGCCCCATAAACCGTCCGCGTCCGCGCGATTCCAACCGCGGCGTGGGGCCTCTCCCGCCCAGACGACGTCTTGCTGCCAGTACTCGCCATCGCGAACCCAATGAGCGCGGCGCCATACCGCGTCATCGGGTTTGGGTTGGTTACGATTCACATCGCGATGTACGCCAGCCCAGCGGTTGAGTCCCGATTCGTCCAACGTTGTCGGAGTCTCTAGTGCACGCAAGCAATCTGAGAATGTCACGGCGCACGCGTGTTCAAATTCGCCATGACTGGCGATCAGTTGGCGGCAGAGCGTTTCATGGGTATAGGAATCTTCGAGTCGCGACGCGTCGTCCCACGCGTAGCGGCGAATGGCATCCGCTTCAACCCACGCCCGCATTTCATCGCGAATCGAGACGAGATCTTGGTGAGTAGGCTTGGAATTCGCGTTAGGAACTTGACCGTGATTGCTTATGCATCCACTGCTGATACACAGGGCGATGATGAGCGAATATACTTTATTGGCCACAGATGGACACCGATAAACACGGATAACCGAATCTGTATGTATCTGTGTCCATCTGTGGCTCATGATTGCTCGGCGAGTTCTTGACCGAGGTTCCTGCTAGCGGATGCCCGGTACACGTACACGATACTCCTTAGCCTATTGCGTCGCATCGTTGCATAGGTTGTGTGAGTAGAATGAGTCCCCAACTTGGGAATCAAAGGGTAGTTCGTTGACTACCGATTGATGTTTTATCCTTATCCATAGTGATTTCTAGAATTAGCCACAGATTGACACAGATGAACACAGATTAGAGGGTTTTCGTGATGACCGAAAATGTTCAGATTACGGAGAAGATTATTGGGTGTGCTTATACCGTGGCCAACACCTTGGGACACGGATTCCTGGAAAAAGTATATGAGAACTCGCTCGTCATCGAACTTAAGAAGGCGGGACTGAATGCAGAGCAGCAACATCCAATTCCGGTGTTGTATGACGGAGAACTCGTTGCAGACTTTTACGCGGACTTAGTAGTGGAGGAGAAAGTCATTGTGGAGCTCAAAGCGATTAAAGCATTCGAGGACATCCACATGGCACAAGTTCTGAACTACTTGAAGGCGACGGGAATGAAGACTGGTTTATTGCTGAACTTTGGAACTCCGAAGGTTCAAGTAAAACGCGTGAGTTTGTAGTCAGCCACAGATGAATACAGATACACACGGATATCCAAATCTGTGTTTATCTGTGTCCATCTGTGGCTAATAATCGTTACGCGTTTGCTTGTGCTTTGAGGAGGTTTAGCGCGGAGCCAGCTTTAAACCACTCGATTTGGGTTTCGTTGTAGGTGTGGTTCGTTTTGATTTCATCCGAACTGCCATCGGCGTGGTTGAAGACTAGTGTTAATTGTTTGCCGGGAGCGAATTCCGTCAAACCGATAATGTCAATGGTGTCGTCTTCTTGGATCTTGTCGTAGTCGGCGGGATCGGCGAAGGTGAGGCCGAGCATGCCTTGTTTCTTGAGGTTGGTTTCATGGATACGTGCGAAAGATTTTACGAGCACTGCACGGATGCCGAGGTGACGCGGCTGCATGGCGGCGTGTTCGCGTGATGAACCCTCACCGTAGTTTTCGTCGCCGACAACGACGCTGCCGATGCCTTCGGCTTTGTAAGCACGTTGTACGTCGGACACTTTGCCGTATTCGCCAGTGAGTTGGTTTTTCGTTTGGCCCGGTTCTTCGTAGAACGCGTTGGTCGCACCCATCAAGGTGTTGTCCGCGATGTTATCGAGATGACCTCGAAACTTCAGCCATGGCCCGGCCATTGAAATGTGGTCGGTGGTGCATTTGCCCTGGACCTTAAGCAGTAGCTTCAGACCAATGAGGTCCGCACCGTCCCAGGGCGTGAATCCCGCGAGCAGCTGCAGGCGTTTTGAATCCGGCGCCACGGCGATTTCCACGTTGGTTCCATCGGCGGCGGGTTCGACGTAGCCGGGATCCTTGCAATCGAAGCCTTTCCCTGGCAACTCGTCTCCGACCGGTGGATCGAGCCGTACTTTTTCGCCGTCCTCGTTGATGAGGTCATCGGTGAGCGGATTAAACATCAAGTCGCCGCCGAGGACCAGCGCGGTGACCAATTCCGGCGATGCGACAAACGCGTGGGTCTTTGGGTTTCCATCGTTGCGTTTGGCGAAATTCCGGTTGAACGACGTGACAATCGAATTGGGTTCTTCCCCACCTTTGCGGTGACGAGCCCATTGCCCGATACACGGGCCGCACGCATTCGCTAAAACAACGCCGCCCATATCCTCGAACGCCTTCAACTGTCCGTCACGCTCGACAGTGTACCGAACTTGTTCGGATCCCGGCGTGACGGTGAATTCCGCTCGGGCTTTGAGTTTCTTTGCGACGGCTTGCTTCGCCACCGATGCGGCGCGGTCCATATCTTCGTACGATGAGTTCGTGCACGAGCCGATGAGCCCAACTTCCATTTGGCGCGGCCATTCGTTGACGAGTACGGCATCGGCGAACTCGCTGATCGGGAATGCGCGGTCCGGTGTGAACGGGCCATTGATGTGCGGCTCCAAGGTCGACAAGTCAATCTCAATGACCTCGTCGTAGTACTTGCCCGGATCATCCTGGACTTCTTTGTCGGATCGCAAGTGATCGCGCACGGCGTTCGCCGCATCCGCGACATCCGGGCGATCCGTGGCCCGCAGGTACCGTTCCATTGCATCGCCGTATTGAAAGACCGAAGTGGTCGCGCCGATTTCAGCGCCCATGTTGCAGATCGTGCCTTTACCGGTGCAGGAGAGACCGTCCGCACCGTCGCCGAAATATTCGACGATGGCGCCTGTGCCACCTTTAACGGTAAGAATGCCCGCGACTTTCAGGATGACGTCTTTCGCCGATGCCCAGCCGTTCAATTCGCCGGTGAGATGGATGCCGATGAGTTTGGGGAATTTGAGTTCCCACGGCATGCCCGCCATGACATCGACCGCATCCGCGCCGCCGACACCGACGGCGATCATGCCAAGGCCGCCTGCATTCACGGTGTGTGAGTCGGTACCGATCATCATCCCGCCGGGGAATGCATAGTTTTCGAGGACGACTTGGTGGATGATGCCAGCTCCAGCTTTCCAGAAACCAATGCCGTATTTGTTGGAGGCAGACGCAAGAAAATCGTATACCTCTCGATTGACGTCGATGGCTTTCGCAAGATCGTCGTCGGCACCGGTCTCGGCTTGGATAAGATGATCGCAATGGATGGTGGACGGCACGGCGGTCTTCGGTCTGCCTGCCTGCATGAACTGCATCACAGCCATTTGCGCGGTGGCGTCTTGCATCGCGACACGGTCCGGAGCAAAATCGACATAGTCAACGGATCGGGCGTGCGGCGAATCGGGGATCGCGTCGAATAGATGCGAGTAGAGATTCTTTTCCGTCATGGTCAACGGTCGCCCAAGCACTTCGCGAGCCTTCGCGACTTTGGCCGGTAGCTCTTCGTACACCCGACGAATCATGTCAATATCAAATGCCATGGTCTTATCCCTTTTGTTATGCGTGCGCCCTGATCTGGGAGTGGTTGCGCGGTGGCCAGTTCGTTGCAAAGCGACAAGCACTGGCCCGCCGAAAAGTCCGCAAATAGGCGTATATACTACTAAATAGGGGCTATCCAGGGCAAGTTGGCGATCTTGGTTTGCGTTCACGGTCATGTAGAATGTCTGAGAGCGCATCGCAAGCAGGAACGCTAATTGGAACGAATTGCACTATGAATGAAGCCGAAGCCAAAGCGCTTTTTCGTCAAGCAGCGGACGTTTATAAGGACGGCGATCACAAAGACGCGCTAAAACTTTTTGATCGTTTGGACGCGGAATTTCCAAACAACGCGCGCATTATGTATCCGCGTGCGCGGTGTTTTGCGAAGCTGGGTCGAATTGATGAGGCGGTTGCACTTTGCAACACCCTCGTCACGCAGTTCGGTCACGAGTCCGCGTTGACGTTAATGTCGCAGCTTCAACCCAACGAGTTCGCGGCGGACGTCCTGCCGCCTGCGCTGGAAGACACCGCATTCGACCCGCTTGACTTGAATGTCGATGAGAAGCTATCGAGTGCATTCGATCGGCCACCGGTCGCGACGCAATCGCGGCAGTGGCCGTCGCCTATGATTATCGGAGCTGTCGCGGTTGGTGCGGTCGTGGTAATCCTCGGAATCTTGGCTGTATTCGGTAATTCGGCGGATTCGGATGCCACCGCCGAAGATTCGTCAACCGTGGAAGTTTCTCCTGATACTGGCACTGCCAACGAGAGCGACGACGTGCCGGTCAAGTCGTCAACCTAATAGACGTTGAGAATCAGTCTAGAGTCTTGATTTGGTTTGTCACTTTGTCATGGTTGTCGAGTAGCGTCATTTCAGGAATTTTCGCTTGCGATTATGTTTTGCTCGTGGCCGCAGGATTCGCAATAGGGGAGCAACGAATGGCGGATGGCATTGCATTGTTCGCAATGCTCAAACAATTGTTCGCCGCAAGCTGGGCAGGTGTACACCTTTTCCTCTTCGACCTCCGTATCGCGCGGGATGGAAACGAGCGCTTTGGGGCCTTTAGATGTCCAGGTGGCGCTCTTCATCGCCCCGCGTAGAATCGGATACTGGCATTGGGGACACCGATGCTGGTTATACGCTTGCCGGTATTGCTTCAAGAGCCAGTCCGCTCTGGGTGACGCCGCCGTACGTATGAGGTGAATCAGAAATGCTAGAACCACAATGATGCCTGACGCGGTTGCGATATACCGGAACCATTCGGCGGGGAAATATTGGTTGATAACGACGCCCACGCGTGAAAAGGATGCGACGAGCAGCGCACCAAACAGCGGCGCATAAGCGCCTTGGCGGTACTTGAACATGAGCGATGCGGAAATGAGCAGGACTGGAACTACGAACAGGAGTTTGAGTCCCGCTACTTTCAAACGGTGAGAACGGTATTGTTTCTTATATTCATCGTTCGCGAGTTCTACGCCATCACTTCGTTGTTCGTTGAGTGCCTGAATTTGCTGATCGAGCGAACGCTGCTGTTCGCTTAGTCCGGCGATGCGTTCGTTCGCGTCTTGGAATTCTTTCTGTTTGGACAGAAATAACGATTCGCTCTCGGAAAGTGCGTTCTGCTCCGCTTCGGTCGGTGTAACGTCTCTTTCGAGACTCAAGCGGTGAAGCTGAATGAGTTGGTTCATGGTGGATCTGGATTCGTTTGTACTTTGGCGGAGAATCTCTTGGACCGCCCGTTCATTCTGAATCTGCTCGCTAATTTCGCGCTGTTCAGCGGTTAAGTTTTCAAGCGCGTCCCGAATCTCCGCATCGACGAACTGATTCTCGATTTCTTCATAATCGGGGCCAGCGGTGTTACCGATGTCACGAACAACAAACCCCAACAACCAATAGAGCAATATGGTGAGGAGCGCACTGAGCGCATAGATGCTGAAGCGGTACCATCTCGACCCTTTGCTGCTTGGAGATTTCTTCATCGCCGTCCCCCTTCTTTGTTATGGTGAGTGGAATTCATCCATAGAATTAGACGCGCAACGATGCGGGTCGTATTGTAGTTCAGATTCAGTCGCGCACCGCAACTAGTTCGCGCGCGACACCGCAGTCGACATTGTTAGCGCAAAAAGAGCAAAGGGCTTACCAGTGACGACTATCGCGTACCTA
>JAJDAB010000546.1 GCA_029262095.1 Candidatus Hydrogenedentota bacterium | reverse complement strand
GGAGATGAATCGTATGCCGGGTTGGTTGGATTGGTTGCGGGGTGATGGTGCGGAGCAGGGTGGCGGACAGCGGACGGAGTCGTTTCCTTCGAGCAGTCGGAATAAGTCGTTATCGATGCCGGAGGATGCTTCTGGGCTGCGTGGGGCGATGTTGGATTTCGTCGGGCTTTCGAATGAGACGCCGTTTTACATGTTGCAGGTGTACCGGTTTATGCGGGATGCGATTCCGGACATTTCGGATGCGGTATGGACTTGGAAACGGTTGTGTCAGACGGGGTTTGACGTGGCTATCGCGGAGCCTTCTTCGGAACTCGCGGAGCAGCGGGCGTTGCGGCTTTTGAAGGAACTGGATCGCCGGGTGAACAGTGGTGATGGGGGAATGGAGGGCCTGTTGGAGGTCTTCTATACCTCGTTGTTCACGTATGGTGCGGCGGCGTTTGAGATTGTGTTGACGCAGAGCCGTGAATCGATATTTGACGTAGTGCCGGTGGACGTTTGGACCGTGCGTTTTCGAAGAGAGAAATCGGGGCTTCAGCCGTATCAAATTCAGGATGGTAAAGAGGTTCGGCTGCCGAAGGATCGATTTGTTTACGTGGGGCTGGATCGAGATGGTACGAATCCGTATGGGCGGTCAATGCTGCGGTCGATTCCGTTTGTGGTGAAGATTCAGCAACGGCTCATTGAAGACATGGCGAAGGCGACGCATAACGCAGGTTGGGCGAAGTTACATGTGCAGTATGCGCCGGACGGGAAGCGTCGCGGAGAAACGCAAGAGTCCTACGAATCTCGCATCGGGAAGAATTTTGAGCAGTTGCGATCACGATTGAATGACTTGGAAACGGATCAGAACCTGGTGACGTATGACAACGTTGCTGTTGATTTGATTAAGGGGGACCAGCGGTCGCAGTTGTTTTATGAAAATCATAAGGCGATCGAGGAACAGGTGATTACGGGAACGCACTTGATGCCAATCTTGTTGGGTCGGAATTATGGCACGACGGAGACGTATGGGACAGCGCAGTTCGAGATCATTAACCGGCATGTGGAATCGGTAAACCGGTGTGTCAAGACGTTTTTGGAGCGGCTGTATAACTTCGAATTGGCGTTGATGTGGGGGTCGGCAGAGGCGCGAGTGCGGATGCGATCGAACCGAACCGTCGATGTATTGAAGGAAGCGAATGCGCGGGGTCAGGAAATCGCGAACGCGGTGGCGTTGCGGGACGAGGGCTTTCTGACACAGGAGGCGGCTGGTGTGGAGTTGGGTGTTAGTTGAGAGAAACGCGAAGGCGCGTAGAGATTGGGGTATGGGGAACTCTTACCGATTCTTGCGGTTGGCGGTCATGTTTGGGTGCCGTTGAATGGTCTGGGATAAGGTCCATTGCGCTTAGTCGTGGTCGAGGGTCCACCAGATGATCGCCACGATGATGAAGCTTAGAAGCATTAAGGTGATCTTGCTTCCTACAAGGTGATAGAGCGCCGATAGATTGCCGACTAGCAGGATGATCGCAACAAGAATAATCGCGAATAAATATCGCCTGCCGCCACCTGCGGGCACCATCGACCGCGTGCGAAGCAGAAGTAAGCCGAGAAAATGTCCTCGGTCGACGCTGTCGTCGACGTGGCGTCCGCACTGGCTGCAGTAACTTTGGCCTTGCACTAGGTTTCCGCAGTCTCTGCAGATGAGGTGGTCTTGTTGTCCTTCCATCGGGAGATTCTATCAGAGTGAATCTCCACACGGTTTGCCGATTCTTAAGTGTGCAACGCGCCTTCTTTATGGGGTAGTGGTCCCTAAGAACAAGAGGAGAATCTATTTATGGAGTTGTCGCCGTTTGTGTTTCGGCATGAGGGTGCGCTGGTTGGTCAGCGTGGGTTGGAATCGTCGCCGGATGTGATCGATGAGGTGAATCGATTTTCGCTTCGCCCCTTGGGCGCGGAGGATGTGGCGGTGTTCACGCTCGATTTGTGTCACAACGAGGTGGATCGCCATTTCAGCCGGTTTCCAGACGACGAGTTGTCGCGCATCAATGAGATGGTGCCGGGGCGTCCGTTGATGGAACGGCATGATTTGCGGGGGTCGTTGCCGCGGGGAACGTTCTTCCGTTCGGATTTGCATGCGGAAGGGTCGCGGACTTCGGTTCGGCCGGATGTGTATGTGTTGCGGACGGGTGAGAATTCGGATTTTATTCGTAACATTGAGGGCGGCGTTTATCGGGAAACGTCGATCGGGTTTTCGTTTCAGACGCCGGAGTGTTCGGTATGTCAGCGGGACTTGCGAACGTGCGACCACATTCCGGGACGAAGTTACGGTGATGAATGTTGTCATTTTGTGATGCGGGATGTGCGCGAAGTGATTGAAGGTTCGATTGTGCCGGCAGGTTCGCAGGGCACGGGATTCATTTCGGCGGAATCCGGTGAAACGCGATTCAGGGATCAGGTGCGCGCGTTGCCGGTTGTGGAGGCGTTGGCGGCGGCACGGGACGTTGTGCATACGCCGATTGTGTTGCGGGGATCGGAGACGTGGGCTGAGGAGTAGGGGTTTGTGGCGATGGCAGCTAGCGAAACGAAGTGTGAGGTGTGTGGGTGTGGGCAGGCGCAAGCGTTCCAACTGAAGAGTTTGGATGATGATGTGCGCGAGGTCAAGGAACGTGTGCAGCGTTTGGAAACGACGTTGGGGCGTGGGGTTATGTTGTTGTTGGCAAATTTGGCGGCAGTGATCATGTCGTTGGCGCAGCAGGTTGTCAGTTCACATTCCTAAGTTGGATCAATGGTTGCAACATCCCCCTTGCCCCCTTCGAAGGGGAAATCAATCGAAAGACAAGTTTGGAGATTTGTATGTATTGGACGTTGACGTTGGAGCGCCAAGATTCTGCCTCGGATGTTGATGGCGGTGTTGCGGACGGGCGGTTTGTTTTGCATCGGCATCGGGATTCTATCGGTCCGCATTTTGATCTACGTTTGGAGCAGGGCGGTGCGTTGGTGGGCTGGCGGATCGATGGAGAGTCTTTGGATGGATCGTTGTGGGCATCCGAGAAGGCTTCGCATCCGGTGCGTTGGTTGGATGTGGATGGGGATGCGGTTCGTGAAGACGCTGGGTCCTTTCGCTGGGTGTCCCGTGATCATGACGGAGTGTCGTTGCGGCTTGTAGGGGAGGACGGCGTTTGGCTTGTTCGCGGGGAGCGTGTTGCCGGGTTGAGTCCGGGTGCGGTGCGATCGGTTGCTGAGGTATTGGGGGCGTCTGGTTTTTCGGACTGTGAAGCGGCGCGTTTGGTTGCGGATGGAGTCGCTGCGCGTCGGCGTGCGGTGGAGCGGGTGTGTGGTCGGGCGCGTGAGCTGGATGGTTCGGCGTTTGATGAGGGGATTTGGCGGCAGGTTTCGCGCGGGTTGTCTTTGGAGGAGATTCACGGACAGTTGCGAGCGTATGAAGTTCGGTTTGATGTGAAGTATCCGCCTTCGCCGGTGAGTCGACCTGAGGTGTTGGATGAGGATGAATCGGGTGGCCGCGCTGAATTGGCGTTGGCGATTGCGCGGGGGTAGTCGTTAGAGACCTTCGATTGGCTTGGTGGCACGGTCGTGAGACCGTCCACAAATTAAGGGGGCTGTGAATCCACCTTCGGTAGATACCCCTCACCCTAACCCTCTCCCCAAGGAGAGGGGATTTTTGTTTGTGAATCTTGGGGCAACAGTTCTGCCCTTATAGGTGTGAGAAATAGTTTTCTGATTTGAATAAGGAGCGTTGAGATGGCTTTTGGTGATGTGGGTGGTGCGGTTACAGAGTTGGTGATTACGTGTCAGACGCCGGCTTCGGGGACGGTCGCGTTGACGAAGGGTGATGCGGTGAAGTTGACGGGGGCGTATGTGGTGGATAACGCAACGGATGCGGAGGACGTTGTCTTCAGTCAGGCGTTGGCGACTTCGGATCAAAATAGTGCGGCGATTCCGGTGAAGGTTCGGGGTGTTTGCATTTTTGATTTCACGGGCGCGGATCCGACGGTGGATGGCGTGGCGGGCGTCTTGGCTTCGGCGACGGATGGGAGTGTGAAGACGCCGTTGTCGGGTAATGGCGTCGGTGTGAATGTGAAGGTGGATTCAGCGGCGTCGAAGGTGCATGTGCTGATGTAGCTCTTACTTTCTTTTTGCGGAAAAAGAAAGTAAGCAAAGAAAAACGGGTATAGGGCGTCGCCACTTGAATCGGTTGTTTGGCCCTGCGGGGTGGTAGCGCTACTTGGAAGACTGGAAAGGTTCCTCGGCTTCGCTCGGAATGACATCCGTGGGCGATTGCTTGAGTCGATACTAAACACATGAGGTGGTTGTAATGGGTTATCGGGATGACATGGTTAGAGAGCGGGTGGCGTTTCTGAGTCAGGATGCGGATTCGTTGCGTCAGGTTCGTGGTCAAGGCTTGTATGAAACGCTGGATTCGTTGGGTCTGACGCATACGCAATATTTCCGAGCGATGGATACGAATGTGCAGGATTATTGTGCGCAGGAGTTTGGCGTTGACTTGGATTTGGTGACAGTCGATCGGTTTTTTCAGACGGATCCGAATGCGAAGTGGTTGTTTCCGGACATCGTTCGAGAAGCGGTGTTGGCGGGGTTGAAGCGTAAGCCGGCGTATCCGGAGCTCATTGTCCGGGATGAGAAGATCGAGGGTGCGGCGTATGACGTGCCGTTTGTGACGGAGTCGGCTGAGGATGAGGAGTTGCGGAGCGTTGCTGAGGGCGCGTCGATTCCGGAGTCTGAGATTCAGTATGGAGATCGCATCGTCCGGTTGGATAAGAAGGGGCGTGGCGTTGTCGCTTCTTATGAGGCGATTCGTCGCATGTCGGTTGAGACGTTGCGGGTTCACTTGCAGCGTATCGGTGAGCGGCTTGGTCGTAATCTGGATGCGCGTTTGGCGACGGTGTTGGTGGATGGAGATTCTTCGGGTGCTGCAACGGCTGCGACCACAATCAACACGGCGACAGCGGATGCTTGGGTATATTCGGACATCGTGAAGGGTTTCGTGACATTGACGTTGGATCATTATTTTTCACCGACCCATATGTTGGTGAACAGTGATTTGGCGCAGACGGTGCTTGGGATGTCGGAGTTCAAGGACACGGCGTTGTTTGATTTTGCGAGTACGGGGAACTTGGTGACGCCGTTGGGTGTGCGTTTGGTTCCGATGGCGGATCAACCTGCGGACAAGTTGACGATTGTTGATCGGAATTATGCGGTCGCGAAATTGACGGAGCAGGATCTGTTGGTGGAGAGCGATAAGCTGATTCATCAGCAGTGGGATCGAACGTATTTGACGGTGGTGACGGACTTCGCGGTGTTGTATGAGAAGGCGCGGGTGGTTGTTCAGAGCGACTGGGTGTAGTGAGTGCCGTGGGCGGGAGCATTTGCTCCCGCCCATTTTCTTGGGTTGTTTGAAATGAATCCCGAGTTTTCATTTTGGGATTTCACCCCCTCCTTAATCCTCCCCCTTCG
>JAJDAB010000545.1 GCA_029262095.1 Candidatus Hydrogenedentota bacterium | reverse complement strand
GGCCGAGGGCTGGGCGCGCCACCTAAAACCCGGCGTGCTGCAGCCGTATTCCGCCGGTATCCAGAAGCACGGCCTCAACCGCATCGCCGAACGCGTCATGTTCGAAGTCGGAGTAGACATCTCCGCGCATCAATCTAAACGCCTAAGCGAGCTCGAACACATCGAGTTCGACTACGTCATCACGGTTTGCGGCCACGCCGACGAACACTGTCCCGTATTCCCCGGCGACACCACGGTCATCCACGCCCCCTTCGACGACCCGCCCCGCCTCGCCCGCGACGCCGAATCCGACGAGGTCGCCCTCGATATTTACCGCCGTGTCCGCGACGAGATTCGTGAGTACGTGCGTGGATTGCCGGATTCGCTCTAAATCACTCCTTGAGTACGGATGATCGGTGGACAGATTACGCGCCATGTCGTAGTGTAGTCGCGCTGGTGGTTTGAACGAGATCATCGATTCTGAAGGGAGAAACTAGTCATGGCTTCCTATTCCGCACGATATTCGATTATTGGACTCCTTCTACTGCTCATTTCGACGGGCGCCTATGCGCAAGACACGTATCCCAAAGTAATCAAAACGTCGCCGGAGATTGGCGCGATAGATGTCGATCCGGCCACGACCGCACTGCGTTTGGAATTCGATCAGGACATGGCGGGGGGCATGTCTTGGACCGGCGGGGGGAGATGTGTTCCCGGAGCTCGTGGGCAAACCGGTTTGGGAAACGCTGCGGGTATGTGTTGCCACCGTCAAGCTTGAAGCGGGCAAGTACTACCGCGTTGGCGTCAATGCTTCCAGTTACAAAAATTTTCAGAATAAGAACGGCAAGCCAGCCGAATTTAACGTGCTGTACTTCGTGACGTCCGGTGCGACGGACGACGAAAAGTCGAAAGCGGAAACGCCAGCCGTTGTGAAAATGACGCCGGAAAAAGATGCGGATGCGGTTGACGTAACAAGCGTCAAAGAATTGGTCGTCAAGTTCGACCGCGCGATGGGTGGGGGGATGTCCTGGACGAAAGCGGGTGGCGTCTTCCCTGAAACGACGGGCAAAGCACAATGGAATGCGGACAAAACTGAATGCCGATTACCGGTAAAGCTCGAACCGGGGAAGACGTATACGCTCGGCATCAACCACGCCTTCGCCAACAATTTCCAATCTGGATGGGGTGTGCCGGTCACGCCGGTCGTTTGGTCGTTCACTACTAAGACTGATTAGAAGCTGAATCAATTTCCCCACCATCGCGCCCGGATATCGGGTCGATTGATGACCGGTCCCTGTGGTCTACTCTCGATTCGGTCACCCGATGAGACCGAGTACTGAGCGTTGAATTCGAGGCCATTTCCCCATGAATCGACCCTTCGCAGCCCTGACGCACGGGCTGATTTCGTTCGCGTCCCGCAGGGTGCTGCGTCCGATCACCCGAAATATGACCTACACGATTCGCCATGGGTTTGCGCGTGGAATGAAAACGCGCGGCGGACTCGACTTCGTACCCAGACCGTCAAGCCGGGAAGTCGCATTCCTGAGCGGACTATCATTGCGAGGCAAAATTGTATTCGACGTCGGTGGCTTCGACGGTGTGCATACGTTGGGATTCTCGCGAGCTGTTGGACCGACCGGCCGCGTCCTTACGTTCGAGCCAAATCCCGATCAGGCCGAGAAGATTGAACGAGACCTCGACCTCAACAACCTGTCGAATGTCGAGGTCTTGCGAATCGCATTGGGCCGGGAAAAAGCGATTCAAAGTTTAGTGGTGCCGGTTGCTGAACCGTCCATGGCGAGTATGGATCACGAAGTGCAACAGCGCGTTTCCACGATGGGCGATTCTTTACGCCATGAAATCGAAGTTGAATCTGTTGACGATCTAATCGCGCAGGCGCGAATTCCAAAGCCTGATTTTGTCAAAATTGATGTCGAAGGCTCGGAGTGCGAGGTCTTGCGCGGAATGATCAATACAATTCGCGATGCTCGACCCACCTTGTTCATCGAAATCCACGCTGCTGAAGATGGCGACGAGTCGCGATTTGCCCGCGAGACCATTGAACTGCTGACCGAGAACGGATATCGCGTGGACCTCGTCGAGCAGTCATGCCCTATCTCACTCGAGAACGCGGATAGAGCGATTCAACGACACGTGTATTGCTCGTCCACTGATTCCGAGACGTGACACTGCATACGGCGATCAGAGTTGGTTGCTCGTGAATGTCCGCCAAAATCCGAGGTTGCGCCGGTGCGATTGCGATGCGAGACATTCAAGAACCACTGTTGATCCTCAAGCAAGGCCACATCAATCCTTCACAGAATCTAATAATTAATGGTTTGCTTAGGTGAATACTAATGATTTAGTGTAATACTTGTCGTATTGACACTCGTCGGCTCTCGCGTTACAATCGCCAACGGACTTGCGTGATGTCTTCCGTCGAGGCGTCAGATGAACGTGTATGCAATCATCAGGCTTACGCTAATGGGCACGAGACGTTTGGGGCTTTGGAACGTTCGTCGTGAACCCTATCTCCTAACCGCGATCTCAATAATCTTGCTGGCGGTTTCGTCCTGCGGCAAATCTCCTGAGCGCAACAGCGTCGCCAGCGGAGGATTGGTGCCGAAGTATCATTCGTTCGATCTCGGTGACGTTCGGTCCGACAAGGCTGGTAAGTGTTCTCACGCGTTTCCGTTGCAGAACACAAGCGACCGTCCGATCAAGGTCACGCAAATCTCCACCAGCTGCGGCTGCACTGCGGCGGATATTGCGAACAAGGTCATCCAGCCCGGTGAGACCATCTATGCTTCTGTTACCGCAGACTGGCTTGGGAAATCCGGGATTCAGGGATCGATGGTTAGCATCGAGACGGATCACGCACAGTCGCCGAAGATTCGGTTGTCGCTAAACGCGTTCGTCACTGCTCCGGCTGTACTCGATCCCTCGACTATCAATTTCGGGATCGTCGAACCCGGCCAAAAATTAACGCGCGCAGTGAGCGTACAAACGTTTGCGGACCGACGACCGTTCACAGTGGTAAGCGTGGCGAACGTCAGCCCGAATGTCGAAGTGGTTCGAGCGGATGCTGAGGGAAAACCCGATACCGCGCTGGAATTGGAAGGGCCGCCCGGAACATTCCTCGTATCGGTCCTTGGCGCGCGGACAGACGGTGCAGAAGATAGCATCGTCGAGTTTGGAACTGATTTGGACGATGGCTATAGCCTAAAACTCGCCGTCACGGCGGAGTATCGCGGCGCGATCAGTATTTCGCCGCCATCGATGATGTTCGGTGACACCTCGGAGACGCAGACCAAAGAACTCTCGGTTTCGATTCACGAGCGTTTCGGCGAGCCCGAGTTTTCCTTCTCGCCCGATCAAGAACACGCAATCCCGTTTCGCATTGTCGAAATTCGAAAGTCTGTCAAAGGTTCGAACCAAGTTTACACCGTGCAAATCGAATTCAATCGCGGAGCACAAGAAGGGTATTTCACCCAGGCAGTCCTTAATGTGTCAGCCCAGTCGATCACCCAGGAAGTGCGACTGGTTGCCACTGCGGGATGAGCGATAGGGCCACGCTCATTGAAAAGATGACCCCAGGAAATTCTCACACAAAGGAGAAGACGATGAGTAGTAAGGTTCTAGGAGCCGCCATTTGCGTGATTGCTGTCGCGCTCTTGGCGACAGTTCCGCTGCAGCCAGCCTCGGCCGGCGTATGTTCGGCGATTGGATGCTCTCAATGCGCTGAGTCCGGTCAGTCTTGCGGTGCTGGCGCGAGCTCGATGTACGACATTTGCGAAGACGTGTCGGGGCAGACCAACTGCGAAGCCAGCAGCAGTTTCTCTACGGTGTGCTCGGCCACAACGACGGTCGAGGGTGGATTTTGTTGTCCCGGTGGCAGCAGTTGCAACGGATCAACAATTTCATGTGGTAACCAAGAGGAACGGAGTTGTGTTTGGAATGCGACCACGAATAAGTGCGAAATGTCCTCTGAAGGAGGGACGCCGACTACGACGTCATGTGAGATTTGCGTTTGCTAGTTCGACCGCCAAGTGACTGTTGATTCACGGTTGCCGCCGCGGGAGAAGTGCTCATCGCGCCGATCCCGCGGCGGCAATGGAGTTGATGCACGATGGGCTCAGAAGGAGAAACGCCGTGTCTATTCGCTTAGGACCAGTTCACTTTTTCGCTCTTATCATCTTCAGCGGAATCGGCGTTAACGCGCAACCCGTATGGAACGCCGATGCATTCGCTTCATTGACGAGCGAAGACCAATTGACAGTGATCTCGGCGGCCCTCTATGCCCGGGAAGACGCACTATCAAATTTCACCTATACCGTCTCAGAAGACCGTGCCATTCTCGCGACCGCTACAGGGGAACGTACCCCATTGAATGTCGTAAAGCGCGAAATGACGCTGAAGCGCCTGGGCTCTGAGCATATCTTTGAATCGACGAATTATGATGAAGCCAATGGCGTCTCCGCCGAAGTCGAGGTCGCGTGGAAGGACGATCGCCTAAAGGCCACGACTAAGCTACCTCAACTTGCAGCGCCCAAAGGCGTCATAAATTCCATCGAACCTGACCTTCTCAAACAGTTTGGATACAATAACCTACTCGGTTTCCGAACGTCCGGCAGCGGAGAAACGTTAGCGAAATGGTTTGATACGCAGTACAAATTGAACCAAATGCGAATGGAAACAGCAGAGGAAGAAGGGACATCTTACCTAAAGATCATTCAAGAAGAAGGGATTACGACTCGAACGTATTGGGTTGACCCTAATCGAGGTTTCGCGCCCGTTCGCTATGAATTCTTTCATGGCAACGAGAATCGCAACAATCATGAAACCCACGAAGCCGAGTCGTTGGAGCTCATTGACGACGTGTGGGTGCCGACGCGGATACGGCGCGTGACAGGCGCGTCCGTATCTCCTGATGCCGTGGGCGAGTACGTGTACAAAATGACGAATTTCGATGTGGGTGCCGTCACAGCGTCCGACATGGATTTGGAGTTTCCGATCGGCACTAAGGTCTTCGATCACATTTCCAATATTGCATTTGAAGTCACTGCGGACGGTGTAACTCCGCTTCCAATCTACGATCCCAACACGGGCCAAGTGGTCGACGGTACGGGAAAAGTCGTGTTTAGCCCGCTGGACTTGAAGGATATTGCTAAAAACGGAAAGGCGGACGTAGGCGATCGAGAAAGCGAAGACCACATCGAGCATCATGATTCGTTATCAGGTTCGAACAGTCTTCTTACCAGCCGTAACATCACGATTGTTGTCGGTCTTCTTTTGTTAGCGGTCGGGGGCGTAGTAATTCTTCGGCGATAGGTGATTCGTTCGCTGAATCATCTTCCTAAATTTCACGCCCGACGACTAATCGTATTAGGCGGCTCGCCTGACCGCTTCGGCTTTTGGTATAGTCGTTGCTGTAGTGTTCTACCGGTAAATCCATTATCAGGAGGCGATCACCATCATGGGCGAAACGACTGTCATAAAACCGCATCCCGGATCAGATTCCGGAAGCGTAATCGACGTCACCAATCCGCAAACGGGTGAAAAAATCTATTCGCTGACCGAGTTTGCAACCGCCGAAGTGGAAGAGGCCTTCGTCAGAGCCCGTGCCGCGCATGAAACGATTAAGGCGATGAGCGTCTCGCAACGCCTCGCGGAGTTGGCCAAGCTCAAGCGCTATTTCCTCGACAACAAAGATCATGTCGTCAACCGCGTCGTCGAAGAAACGGGTAAGTCGAAGATGGACGCGTTGACGTCCGAAGTCTTCACGATATTGGACATGATCGACTACTACGAAAAGAATGCTGAGGATCACTTGCGTCCTCTGAAGGTGAAGACGCCGGTCATCTTGATGCCAAAGAAGTCCAAGATCTACTACGAGCCCATCGGGCCGGTCCTCATCATATCGCCGTGGAACTACCCCATGAATCTGGCGTGGTTACCAATCTTGACGGCGTTTGTCGCAGGAAATGCCGTTGTATTCAAACCATCGGAATGGACCCCGCTCAAAGGCCTCATCGAAGACATCGTCCGCGACAGCGGTTTTATGAAAGAAGCGATCCAAGTCGTGTACGGGGGCAAAGATGTCGGTCGTCGGCTCATCGACCAGAAGCCCGCGCGTATCATGTTCACGGGCAGCACGCGCGCCGGTAAGGAAATCATGAAACAAGCCGCGGATCACCTGATTCCGGTCGAGCTGGAACTCGGGGGTAAAGACCCGATGGTGATTTTTGATGATGCCAACGTTGACCGCGCGGCTCATGCGGCGGCATGGGGCGGCATTCTGAATTGCGGCCAGACCTGCACGTCGGTTGAGCGCGTCCTCGTGCAGGACAAGGTCTACGATGAATTCGTGGCCAACCTCACTGGCAAGCTCGGCAAGCTGAGTACCGTGCAAACACGCGAGGGTGTGCCCGACGAAGGCGATATGGACGTTGGCGTGATGACTGCGCCGTTCCAAGTCGAAAAGGTCGTCGAACAGATCGAGGACGCCAAGGCTAAAGGAGCAACCATTCAGGTCGGCGGAGAGCGCGTAGGTCAATCGCATTGCGTGCAACCTACCCTCATCACCGACGTCGACAACACAATGAAAGTGGTGACGGAAGAGACATTTGGTCCCGTCATTAGCGTGCAGAAATTCTCAACCGAAGATGATGCGATTCGCATGGCGAACGACACGGAATATGGCCTAAGCGCGAGCGTCTGGTCCGCCGACACGGATCGCGCCGATCGCATCGGTCGGAATATCGAAACTGGTAACGTCAGCATCAACAACGTGCTCGCGACGCAAGCGAATTCGGCGCTGCCCTACGGCGGCACGAAAGAGAGCGGCTTCGGTCGTTACAAAGGTCCCCATGGTCTCCACGCGTTCTCAAACATCAAGTCGGTGCTCATCGACGGGACCAGCCAGCGCGAAATCTTTTGGTATCCCTACTCGAAAGAAAAATACGTGCTCATGTCCAAAATGCTCGACGCGATCTACGACGGCGGACCGCTCTGGCTGTTGAAGCTGCTGCCGACCGCGCTGAAGCTACAAGGCATGGCGAAGAAGAGCGGCTTCTAACCAAGCGTTTTCTAAGCGAGGTGTTAGTAAACGCCTACGTTGCAGTTGGCTAGGCGGTCGCAATGTTCTTCGAGCTTACCGTGCAATTGCGCCCCGAGTCTTTTGCCGCATATAGCGCCCGGTCTGCGTCTGCGACAAGGCGGGATCGCTCAATATCGGTCTGGTCAAGCGCCGCGAGTCCGACGCTCACCGTTATTGGCCGTAATGCCCAATCTGCGCTTTCAACCGCATTACGCACGCGCTCTGCGAGGATATGTGCCGTATCTTCATCAGCATTGACGAGCACGGCGGCAAACTCTTCGCCACCGTATCGGCATACAACGTCGCTCTTGCGAATCTCCTTCGCCAGAATTGTTGCGACGGCTCTTAGTGCCTCGTCCCCAGCAGGGTGGCCATGAGTATCGTTGTATTCCTTGAACTGGTCCACATCGATCAACAGAATTGCCATCGACGCGCCGTACCGCTGAGCACGGTCATACTCTTGGTCGAGAAAATGATCGAACGCACGCCTGTTCATCAGACCGGTCAAAGAATCCGTCGAAGACGCCTGCGAAAGCTCCTCGTTTGCCTCTTCCAATTGCTTCTGATAGTTCTTGAGACGGTCCTGGTGCGTCTCCAACTCCTTGGTAGTGTGTTGCAACTTGTCGACGAGTCGGCGTAGCTCGAGTTGTGAAATAACTTGGCGAGAAAGGGCGCTTAATGCGTTGATCTGTTCTAGGCTCGGTTCCCGCGGCACCCGATCAATGACGCACAGCGTGCCCAGCGCGTATCCATCAGAAGTAGTCAATGTGGCGCCAGCATAGAATCGAATGTTGGGTTCTTGCAGCACCAAGGGGTTGTCTGCGAAGCGCGAGTCCTCGGTTGCGTCGCGAACTATCAAAGGCTCGTCCGGTCGGTGGATGGCATGAGCGCAGAACGCGAGGTCCCGATGCGTTTCTGATGTGTCTAATCCGATTTTGGCTTTGAACCATTGGCGCTCCTCGTCGATCAGACTTATTAGCGCGATGGGCGTTTGGACGATCTGCGATGCTAAGAGAACTATGTCGTCGTAGGCCTGTTCGGGCAGCGTATCGAGTATAGCGTACGCGTCCAATGCGTGTAGCCGTTCCTGTTCGTTCTCTGGCAAATCCGCCTTCATCAATTACCCCCTGCTGGTAATTGTCGCACTCCCGGAAGGTTTTTGGCAAGTGTTTTCGAATGAATTGCGTATAGAAACAATTTGCTTCGTTAGGACTCGATGCAGATTATTCGTATAATCATTGCGTATGTCCGTCGCACATTCTCAGGATACCGAATCAATTCCGCATTCCATGCCGGTGAAGTCGTCGGCGCCAAACGCGCACCCCATCCGTCTCGCGGCGTTGATGGTCTGTGTTGGCGTGTCGGGTGCATCGGTGATGGTGTATGAATTCGTAGCCGTTCGCATTCTTCAACGGTACTTCGGGGGTACGCTCGATGTTTGGGCGTCGGAGATCTCGGTGTGTCTCGGCGGGCTGGCGATTGGCTATGTGCTCGGCGGTATGCTCGCCGACCGGTTGAAGCATCCGGGGCTTTCCCTCGGGATTGGTTTGGTAGTGGCCGGGGCGTTGGGTTGTTTCATGGAGCCGCTCATCGTCAATACGTATGCAGCCTTGCCGGAACCTGATTTCGAGAATACGACGGGCGCGCTCATGAAATGGTGGGAACCGTTACTGGTCGCGGGCGTCTCTTCGTTTATCCCATTTATTGGGCTCGGCTTTGTCATGCCAACTGCGACTCGTCTACACGTCCGCGACATCGATCATGTGGGGACGTCGGTTGGTTGGATAGCCGCTGTATCGACGATTGGGAGTATCGCGGGCGCGTTGCTCACCGCAAACTACCTGATCCCGGTTGTCGGTGTCCGCGAATCGCTTTATCTTACATCCGGCGTACTGGTCCTCATGGGCGCACTGCTTATCGCGGCGGCGTGGGTATGGAAACCCCGCGTGGTTGCGGCGGCGCTACTGCTGGTCGCTGCGCCCGCAGTAAATGCGCAACCCGTCTTCGAGAACTACTCGGCGTATCACCATATACGTGTGCAAGACGAGGGCAATGCGCGTGTGCTCTATTTCGATGACGACCCCCAAACCACGATGGACCTGCGCAATATTTGGACCGGCGGCTTCGAGTACACGGACTATTTCCACCTCCCAATTCTGCTAAACCCGCGCATTCGAAATGTGCTTTGCGTTGGGCTTGGCGGCGGAACGGGGCCAAAATCGTTTCTCGATACCTACGGCAATGTGAAGATACAAGTCGTGGAAATCGACCCCAAAGTGGTTGAAGTCGCGAAGAAGTACTTTAGCCTGCCGACGGACCCGCGACTCAAGATCGCCGTAGCTGATGGACGTACGTATATGCAACGCACCGGCGGTAAATACGGCGCCATCATCATGGACGCCTACGCTTCCGGACCTAACGGCGCATATTTGCCCTACCACCTCGCGACAAAAGAATTCTTCGACATCGCCTACGACAAGCTCCACGACGGCGGATCGTTGCTCTACAACATCATCGGACTCTACGGCGATGTAAATGATGACATTGTCCGCGGCATTCGTGCGACGCTTGGCGTGAAGTTTCAAGCGGTCTACGTGTTCGAAGCGAAATCCACGGCGAACACTGTCTTTCTCGCGCACAAGATTCCGGCCGGTATCGAGCGCGAAGCGTGGCCCGAGGGTCCCATCGTAGAGCACCCTCTGGACGCTGAAGGCTGGCAATCAATCGTTGCCGCGTTTCGCCAACACAACGTTCCACTACCGAACTTCTTCGAACGCCGAGTGACCCAATTCTCCGCCGAACACGGCGCTGAAGTAACAGGGCAGATTTTTACGGATAACAAAGCGCCGGTCGATTGACCAAGAGCGAATTGACTCTATTTTGGGTGTAGACTGACGGACATTGTTCACTGAATAATGGCCCAACATCCCCCTTGATCCCCCTTCGAAGGGGGATTAAGGGGGATGTTGGCGCGGCAGTATCGAATTCGAGCATGAAATTCTCTAGATGGTCTGCTCGAGCCAACCTAGATCGCTGTAGAGTCGATTTCGCGATTGCGAAGGAGTGTTGATCATGATGAACCGCTGGTGTTGTGTAGGCGTTTTCCTGATTTCGTTCGCCGTCCTCTCTTATCCAGTAGGAGCCGAACTCGACGCAGCGGAGATTGGAAAAGCGGCGGGTTTGGAAGCAGCCACTAAAGCCGACGGCGTCGTTCGACTCGGGTGGGTGCGCACGGACGTTGATGTTCGCGTGGATGGGATGCCGTTCAAGCCACAAGCCGGACTGGGCTCGTGGGCAGCGTTTAAGGAAACCGAGAACGGCGCGATGGTCATGGGCGATACGGTGGTCTTTCAAGATGAAGTCGACGTGGCAATGGACGCCGCGTTCGAGAATGGCATCGCGGTGACGGCGTTGCACAATCATTTCTTCTACGATGAGCCCAAGGTGTACTTCATGCACATTGGCGGCCAAGGTGACCCCGTGAAGCTCGCGAGTGGGGTTAAGGGCATCTGGGACGCGATAAAGAAGGTCCGGCGCGCTAACCCTGCCCCGCAGCAACGCTTTGGTGGCGAGATTCCTGTAGACGGCGAAATCGATTCCGAATTAGTCGACCGAGTCGTGGGGCACGCGAGTTCGACGAACAACGGCGTGGTGAAGGTATCGGTCCCGCGAACGGGTAGCATGAACGGCGTTGCGATCGGCGGAACGATGGGGCTATCGAGTTGGGCAGCATTTCAAGGCACCGACGCCTTGGCCGCCATGGATGGGGACTACATCATGACCGCGAACGAAGTGCAGCCTGTCCTGCGCGCAATGCGAAAGCAGGACATTCATGTCGTCGCGTTGCACAACCACATGACCGCCGAAGAGCCGTCGTTCTACTTTTGTCATTTCTGGGCGACCGGTCCAGTCGAAAAACTCGCCAACAGTTTCGCTTCGGTACTCCAGGCACAAGCAGATTCGAATTAGCGTAGGCGAGAGTTCGTGAATCTTGCCCCGCGGCTCTGTCGCGCAACCGGACTGGTCACACGAGTTAGTGCAGCAAAACTGGGATCACAACGGCTAAAGTCCGCGTTAGATTACCGGCCTAGTCCGTCGACGGTTTCAATTCCATCGGCGCGTAGTACGGTTTTTCCGCGGCCCGGAGCGCGTTTACTTTGCCCATAAAGTTCTTCATCGTGTCCTTCTGTTCGAGGAACGACCAATCCTGGCGGTGGAAATTCCAGCTTTCCGGACTCAACGCTTGGGCTTTGTCCCAATAGGCGTTTGCACGATCCTGGTCTTCGTTCTGGTAGAAGTATGCCGCCATCTTGAAGGTCGGTTCGGCCAACGTTTCCTCGTCCGAACGTCCACGAATCTGCGAGGCGACCTTATCCGCTGAATAGATGTGCGGACTATCCGCGCCGTTCTTCAACCAATCCTTGAGTGCAGGAAGATAATCATCACTGCCGATCGTTTGGCCCAATACGTTCGCGGCCCTGGTATAGGTGCCCTCGTCAATCCGGACAACACGGCCTTCTTCGTCAATCCATGCGGCTGAAGGGACGTTTACAAAATTGTAGAGTGAGCTGATCGTGTGGTTCACATCGACGATGGCGGTGTACGTAACGTTCGCCTTCTCGAAGATGGGGCCTGCAGCGGCTTCACCACCGGTGTCTTGCGCGGCGGAAATAATAACGAAATTCGGGTCATTCAATTCTTCGTAAATCGACTGCCAAACTGGCACGTCAAGCTGGCAACCTCACCAGGAGGCCCAAGTGACGATCATCACCTTCTTGCCACGTAAATCCGAGAGACGGACCGTGTCGCCATTGCGATCTTCTAGTGCGAAGTCTGGTGCCATGCCCGATTCAAGGAACGGTTTGCGCGTCACAGGAATCTCGCCGAAGCTCCAAACGCCCGTCTCTGCATCATGAACAAATGCTTGCTGCAGCTTACGCGCCAGCTCCGTTACGCTAAACCATTTCGCGCCGTCGCGATTAACGACCAATCCGCCGTCAACGTCTTCCCGCGCGACAATGCAAATGTCATCGAGACACGCACCCTCGGGTTTCAATACGAATCCATTGATGCGGGTTAAGTCGTCGGGACTGACCCAGAGATCGGTGGGGTCGTCCAAGGTCGCGCTGATTTCAACGACTTGGTCATTGAACAGCACCATCGCGCCGTCCGCGATCGCAATTGGGGCAAGCGCAACAAGCAACGCTGCCAGGGCTATCGTTCGAGTCTTTCGCATACTGGTTCGCTCCGGTCTCATAGGCTTCAATTGAATCAGTAAGTATCTGCCCTATCCAGTCGAAAATCAATCCCGCGCTACTACCACCAAATGTTGCAGTCTAACCCTGTTTCAGGCGGAAACCGAGCCGTTTCGTGCATGCTACCATTGCCTCCAGTCGCGCATTGTGCGGGGCATTGAATCGCGTAGAGGTGTTAGATCCTATGGACGGCTCCGTTCACGAAATCCCGCTGGCGAATCTATGTCTCGCCTTTCTCCCGGCACTCGTAGCCATCGGCATATTGTATCGCTGGTCGCTCAACGCCGGTACGTCCATGTACGGAATGGTGCGCATGCTGGTTCAGCTCTTGATGATTGGCTATGTGCTCATGTTCATCTTCGATTCCGACCAGGCGTGGATTGTCCTTATCGTGCTCGCCGTGATGGCCTTGGCCTCAAGTTGGATCGCACTTCGCACGGTTCAGGGATCGCGCAAGGCGCTGTACGCGCAGTCGTTGATCTCGGTGCTCATTGGCGGAGGCGCCACGCTAATCCTAGTGACGCAAGGCGTATTGAATTTGGATCCATGGTACAGCGCGCGCTACATGATCCCGCTTGCAGGCATGATTTTCGCCGCCGCTATGAATAGTGTCAGCCTGGCGGCCGAACGCCTGGAGGCCGAACTCCAACGCAACGTTCCCTACGACGAGGCACGAGGAATCGCGCTCAAAGCCGCGCTTATCCCGATAACCAATTCCCTCTTCGCAGTAGGGCTCGTCTCCCTCCCCGGCATGATGACCGGGCAAATCCTCTCCGGCGTATCACCCCTCATCGCCGCCCGCTATCAAATCATGGTCATGTGCATGATGTTCGGAGCAGCCGGGATTTCCGCAGCGTGTTTTTTGGTCATGGTACGAGGGCAAATGGAAAAGGGAGGGCCAATTTCCTCGAAGACTTGCGATACAAGTCAGGGCTTGGCCAAGTCCTAACCCAACGCTGAATAATCAAGCGCCACGAATTGACCGCCATCAAGCTTGCGGCCCAGCATGAAAAGCGTATCGGAAAGACGGTTCACGAATGGCAGCAAGTACTCCGTATCAAATTCGGAGATTGAATCGTTGAGCTTGACCATCGCGCGCTCCAACGCGCGCACTTCCGTCACCACAACATCCGTTCGCGCGCCGAGATAGGTGCCCGCCGACACGGTGAACTTCTTCGGCAGTTCAACCTCTGCCTCGAGTTTCGCCTGATACGCTTCGAGCCGTTCAAGGTGTTTCGTCGCGACCGGCTCGTGCCAATACTCGGGCTTTTTCTTGTGTGGGTCGTTGCACTGCGTGCCTACCAGGAACAATGCGTGCAACACCCAGAACAAAAACTCGGCAATGCTGTCTGCATCATTCGGATTGCGATCGAGGATTTCAAGGCGCAACAACGCGATCTGCGCGCGTACGGCATCGACCGAGCCCGTACATTCAATCGTCGGATCGGCTTTGGAAACGGCGTCGCCACCAAGCGTGCGGGTAGTGCCGCTATCCCCATGTTTTGTAGTAACTTGCGACTTCATGCCCATGAACTTACTTTCTTTTTGGAGAAAAAGAAAGTAAGCAAAGAAAAATCAATTTTGACTTCGGCATAACCTTTGAAAAGGTTACGTTTTCTATCTGGGTGAATCCTCTGATATCCGTGTCATCCGTGTTCCGTTTTATCGACCGCATCCGACACCGCAATCCTTGAAAACAGGTGCGGAATTCGGGTCTCAAAAAAACACGGCTTGCCATTGTGCGGATGTTTGAACGCGATGGATTTGGCGTGGAGCGCCAATCGCCGGACGATTGTATGTTTGCCCCCATATTTTTCGTCGCCGAGAATCGGCAAGTTATTCTCGGAGAGGTGTACGCGAATCTGATGTTTCCGCCCTGTTAACAGATTGATATCTAGGAGCGAAATGCCCTTTGATTGTCCGAGCATTTTGTACTGGGTATGCGACAATTTGCCTCGGTTCGGATTTGTCGTCGAGTGCACGTTGTGGACGCCATTCTCGACGAGATACGATGTGAAGGTGCCTTCCGGTTCCTTCGGGGAGCCGTGGACCAAGGCGAGGTAATGCTTTTCCACGTTATCCCATTGTTCCTGAAGATTCCTTTTTGCGGCCTCAGACTTCGCGAACAGTAGAATGCCCGACACTTCGCGATCTAACCTGTGGACGATAAACACCCGCGCACGGGCTTTCGAATTTCCCTTGCGTACGTAGTTCGTAATACCGAAATACGCCGTCTTCTCTTTTTCACGATCGGTACTGATCGTCAGCAGCCCCGGCGCTTTGTCCACGATGATCATATCCTGGTCTTCATGAAGGATAATGATCCCCTTGGGCTGGTGCTTCTTTCTAATTTTTATGTTCGTTGGCATCGGATTCTTTCGGAAATCGAAATTGTGATAGGGAATAGCCTACCTTTGAGTAACCAGGGTGTACGCATCGGCGGGAAAGCCGCTACCATACAACGCGTTAATCGTCCATCCCTTGACGCAACCAATTGTAGTCGAAAGGCATCTATGAAAGTACTCTCGTTGGACCATGTTCATGTGTATTGTCCGGATGTCGAGACTTCGGTCGGTTTTTATAAGAGGCATTTCGAGGCCGAAGAAGTCATGCGAAATGAAAATGTCCACAAACAAACCCGTGTATTCTTGTCTATCGGTGGTTCACTAGTCGTGCTGAGCCCGGTGCCGCCGGGTATTACACCCTCAGACCCGCCCGCAGCAGGCGATGGTGCATACACCCACGGATTCGGTGTCGCGCACTTTGGATTCCGGGTGGAGGACGTAGAGTCAGCGGTGGAGGATCTATCGAGTCGTGGCGTCGCTGTTCTTGGAGCGCCGATATCTGAGTCCTCGGGACTGACGTACGCGTATATCGCGGGACCGGATGGCGTGGTAATTGAACTGACGCAATACGGTCAGCACGCAAAGAATTAGGATAACGGCTAGGAGCATTATGAGATTTAGCAGACGAACGTTTCTATTGGGTACGGCCACTTCCGTAGTTGCTGTACCATTTGTGCCAACGGGTCCGGCGAGCGCGTCAGATTCTGATCTTGATGAATCCATTGCTCAGTTTGCTTCGAGAGATGGCATCATCGGAGCATCTGCCTGTGTGATGAACGGAGATAAGGTTATTTGGCAGGGGGCTGCGGGCTGGGCGGACATCTCAGGCCAAATTTCAATGACCCCTGACACCATTCAGAACATCGGTTCAATTTCGAAAACAGTTACTGCCACCGCGGTGATGCAACTGGTCGAGTCGGATCAACTTTCGGTGAAGGCCGATATCAACGACTACTTGCCCTTCCCGATTCGAAATCCCAGGCACGAAAACGTCCCAATTACGATTCGGCACTTGTTGACGCATCACAGTTCCATCACTGATGGTCCGGCCTACAACGCAAGCTACGCTTGCGGTGATCCCACGGTATCGTTGCACGATTGGATCGTTTCTGTGCTAACGCCTCAGGGCGAGCACTTCCACCCCAAGCGCTATTTCGGTTCGAAGGCGCCGGGCGAACGTCGCCAATACTCGAATATTGGATACGGGGTTCTCGGTCTCATCGTCGAAAATGTGGCGGGACAACCGTTCGAGGAGTATTGCGATCAGCATATCTTTGCGCCGCTCGGCATGGACAATACGGGCTGGCGGATCGACAGCGTTGACGCAACTACACATGCGCTCCCCTACGACGAGTTGGGAGCCGGGGGAGGCGACACGACTACACTCGTATCGCGCGAGCTGAAAGAGGTTGGGCTTGCGGAACTCTGCTTGTACAGTTTCCCAAACTATCCCGACGGCCTCGTGCGAACCAGCGTAAACCAGTTCGGCAATTTCATGTCCGCGTACCTATCCGACACGCTACTTAGACCAAAGACCATCAAGAAGATGCTCCGAAAAGAATCCCAAATCTCGCCCAGTTCTATTCAAGGACTTTGTTGGGTGACGCGCGATACCGATCAGGGGCGAATGTGGTACCACAGCGGAGGCGACCCGGGAATCTCAACCATCGCGGCATTCGAGCCGGATTCGAAAGCGATTGTTGTCCTATTTACGACCGGTCCGGGCGATGATGGGATGGTGAACTTGCTCGAAAAATTGCTGGAGCGAGCTCGCAAGGAGTAAACAACTCAAATTCGTGCCCATCGATCTTGATCCGCGTCATCGGTGTTCCATTCACTTTATCGTAATCGACACGGGGCAGTGGTCCGACCCGACAACGTCCTGATGAATCTTCGCGGACTTGAGTCGAGGGAGGAGTCCTTCGTTAATGACGTGGTAATCGAGCCGCCATCCCACGTTTTTCTCTCTGGCACCGCCGCGATACGACCACCAAGAGTATTGGTCGGGCTCATCGCAGAAATGGCGAAACGTGTCGACGTAACCCGCCTTCAGAAACTTCG